>JBKDYO010000155.1:0-11684 GCA_046305855.1 Paracoccaceae bacterium | reverse complement strand
GCCTCGGGCGCGGCCCGCAGACAGGTCCTGCAGATGACGGCGCTTGCGCAAGGCACGCTCGAGAAGGCCGCCGCCGTGGTCTACGAACGCCATTTCCACACGGGCGAGTCGCAAAGCCGCGACTGGCTGACCCGCTGCCTCGGCCAGACCCGCGCGGGCCTCGACGAGGTGACCCGCCGTCTTTCGACCCCCTACGCCTGTGGGGCCACGCTCAGCCACGCCGACGTGATGATCACCACGCTGATCTGGTACATGCAGGACCGGATGGACGAAGTCCTCTCGCCCACCGATCACGCCCCCCTGATCGCGCTGGCTGATCACTGCGAGACCCTGCCCGCGTTCAAAGCCGCCGCGATCAGCGATTTCGAGAAGATGCCGCGCTGACCGCTAGCGCAGCAGCCGGAAGATCAGCGGTGCTGCGACAATCACCATCAGGATGCGCAGGACGTGGTGGGCCGCGACAAAGGCCACCTCGGCATGCAGGGCAATCGCAACCAGGCTCATCTCGGTCAGCCCGCCGGGGGCATAGGCCAGCAAGAGCTGGTCCGCGCTTTGCCCGGTCAGGGACTGCAGGGCCAGCGCAAAGCCGAAAGCCAGCGCCAGCATGATCAGCGTCGCGCCAAGACTAAGCGCCATCGCGGGCACCAGCGCCCGCGCCCGGATGCCGACGAACCGGCAGCCAAGCACTGTGCCCAGGATGATCTGCGCGAAAATGACAAGCTCTGACGGCGGCGCGCTCGCCGTGACCTCGGTCAGGTGCAGCGCCGCCGACAGGATCATCGGCCCCAGCAAAGTGGGCGCGGGCAGCTTCAACGCCAGTCCGATCCAGCTGCCGATCACCGCCGCCGCCGCCAAGAGCGCAAGATCAACCGCCGCCAGTTCGGCAAAACCAGCCTGCCCCGAGGATTGCCCGACCTGCACGCCCTCGATCCAGCGGAACCAGATGGCAATCACCGCGATCGTGGTCACGATCCGCAGACTTTGCGCAAGGATGACACGGGGGATGTCCGCCCCGGCCCCCTCGGCCAGCTCGATCATTTCGCTCAGGCCCCCCGGCATCGCGGCGAAGTACGCGGTCTTGCCGTCAAAGCCGCCGATCCTGCGAAACCATGGGATCAGCAGCACCAGCGACAGGCCAAGGTAAAGCGCCAGCCCCAGAAGCGACACGCCCCAGGCCCCTGCCTGCGCCAGCAGCGCCGGCGTGAAGCCCGCGCCCAGCAGGACCCCGATCACCGCGACCACGGCCCCCCGGATCCGCGTTGGTCCCCGCACCGGCAACCCCGCAACTGCCGCGACCATCGTCGCAAACAGCGCCCCCAGCATCCAGGGCAGCGGCAGCGTCAGGCTCCAGAAGACCCAGCCGCCGCCCGCGCCCAGGCTCAGCGCCAGTATCAGGGGCAAGGCTTTCTGCAACCGGAGTATCGCCATCGGCCCGGCATTCCCTTCGCGCCTCAGCGCCCGAACTTGCCCTTCAGCGCCTCGGCAAAGGCATTGCCCCCCGCCTGCGGCCCGCTTTCCATCGGTCCCCGCACGGGCTTGGCCACCGGGGCCCGCTCCCGCGCCTGATCCTTGGCCGAAGCCCCGCCATCGGACTTCATCGTCAGCCCGATCCGCTTGCGCGCGACGTCCACCTCGACCACCCGCACTTTGACCACATCGCCCGCCTTCACGACGGCATGCGGATCTTTGACAAAACTGTCTGACAGCTGGCTGACATGGACGAGCCCATCCTGATGCACGCCCACATCGACAAAGGCCCCGAAGGCCGCAACGTTGGTGACTGTGCCCTCCAGCACCATGCCGGGCTTGAGGTCCTTGATGTCCTCCACCCCTTCCGCAAAGGTGGCCGTCTTGAACGTGGGACGCGGATCGCGGCCCGGCTTCTCCAGCTCGGCCAGGATGTCCTTCACGGTCGGCAGGCCGAACCTTTCATCCACGAAATCCCGCGGCTCCACCTGCCGCAGGACGGAAGGATCGGCCATAACCGACCGCAAATCCCGCCCGCAGGCCGCAACGATTTTCCGCGCCAGATCATAGGCTTCCGGGTGAACCGATGATCCGTCCAGCGGTTCCTTCCCGCCTGTGATCCGCAGAAACCCCGCTGCCTGCTCGAACGCCTTCGGCCCCAGTCGCGCGACTTTCAGCAGCTCCCGCCGCGCGGCGAAGGGGCCGTTCTCGTCCCGATGCGCCACGATCGCCTCGGCCAACCCCGGCCCCACACCCGACACCCGCGCCAGCAAGGGCGCCGAGGCCGTGTTCAGGTCCACCCCCACCGCGTTCACCGCGTCTTCGACGACCGCCTCCAGCGACTTGCCCAGCCGGTGCTGGTCCACGTCATGCTGGTATTGCCCGACGCCAATAGCCTTCGGCTCAATCTTGACCAGCTCGGCAAGGGGGTCCTGCAGACGCCGCGCAATCGACACTGCCCCCCGCAAGGACACATCCAGCCCCGGAAACTCCCGCGCCGCCAGTTCGCTGGCCGAATAGACCGACGCCCCGGCCTCGCTGACCACAACCTTCACCGGCTTCTCCCCCGGCAGAACCGCAAGGATGTCAGCCACCATCTTCTCCGTCTCGCGGCTGGCCGTGCCGTTGCCGATCGAGATCAGCTTGACCCCATGCTTCCCGATCAGCCGCGCCAAAGTGACCTGAGCACCGCGCAAGTCGTTCTTCGGCTGGAACGGATAGACCGTTTCGGTCTCCAGCACCTTGCCCGTCGCATCGACGACTGCAACCTTCACCCCCGTCCTGATTCCGGGGTCCAGCCCCATCGTGGCCTTCCCCCCGGCCGGAGCAGCCAGAAGCAAATCCTTCAGGTTCCGTGCAAAGACCCGGATCGCCTCGGCCTCCGCCGCCTCGCGCAGCTCGGCCATCAGGTCCAGCGTCAGGCTGGTCTTCAGCTTCACCCGCCAGGCCCAGGCCGCCGCCTCGCGCAGCCACTTGTCCCCGGGACCAGCGCCCCCCGCCCCTACGGCCGCCCCACAGGCCCGTTCCGCCGGGCTTTCGCCGCGCGGCGCTTCGGCGTCCACTTCAAGGTCCAGGGTCAGAAAGTCCTCATTCCGCCCCCGGAACATCGCCAGCGCCCGGTGGCTGGGCACGCGCGAAAAATCCTCGGTATGCGCGAAGTAGTCCGAAAACTTCGCCCCCGCCGTCTCTTTCCCCGCCACGACCTTGGCCGACAGCTTGCCCGCCTTGCGCATGTGATCGCGCAACCGACCCAGAAGCGAGGCGTCCTCGCTCAACCCCTCCGCCAGGATGTCGCGCGCGCCCTCCAGCGCCGCCTTGGTATCCGGGAACCCATCCGACAGATACCCGCCCGCCAGCGCCTGCGGATCGGCGGACCGATTGCCAAGGATGGCGTCCAGCAAGCCCTGCAGCCCCGCCTCGCGCGCGATCATCGCCTTGGTGCGGCGCTTGGGCTTGAAGGGCAGATAGATATCCTCAAGCTCGGCCTTGGTGACCGCCCCGGCAATCGCCTTCGCCAGACCCTCGGTCAGCTTGCCCTGCTCGGTGATCGAAGACAGGATCGCCCCCCGCCGCGCTTCAAGCTCGCGCAGGTAGCCCAAGCGTTCCTCCAGCTTGCGCAGCTGCGTGTCGTCCAGCCCCCCCGTCACCTCCTTGCGATAGCGCGCGATGAAAGGAACCGTCGCGCCACCATCCAGAAGCTCGACCGCCGAGGCGACCTGCGCAGGCGTCGCCCCGATCTCGGTGGCGATCAGGCGGGGGATCAGGGCCAGGCTCATGCGAATCCTCGTCAGTCAGGGGCGGGCACCTTAGCCGCGCCCCCGACCGGGGTGAAGCCCGCCCGCCGCTCTGCCCTTCAGCGCGTCCGCGCCGGGCTTTGGCCGAAGCGCTTCTTGTAGGCCTTGGAAAAACTGGACCGCGAATTGAACCCCGTCGCAATCGCCACTTCCAGGATCGACAGCGTGGTGTCCGACAGAAGGTCCCGCGCCTCTTCCAGCCGCAGGCCCAGGTAATAGCTCTTTGGTGTCTCCTGAACGACCGTCTGGAAAATCCGCTCCAGATGCCGGGGCGACCGGCCAAAGACCCCGGCCAGCGCGTCGCGATCCAGCGGCGTCGCAATATTCGCCTGCATCGCCGCGATCACCCGCGCCACTGCTGGGTTCCGCGCCAGCATCGGGGCCGGGTAGATCTTCTTCTGCGTGGCACTTGCCTCGCGGCGGCGCGAATGCAGGCACATCTCGGCCACGGCATCTGCCAGCTTCGGCCCATGGTCCCGGGTGATCAGCGCCAGCATCAGGTCCACCCCCGCCTCGCCCCCCGCACAAGAGAAATGCTTGCGGCCGATGACATAGATCTGCTCCAGCGGTTCGACGTCGAACAGCTCGCGGTAGGCCGGACGGTTTTCCCAATGCACTGCCGGGGCGTCGTCCCCCAGAAGACCTGCCCGTGCAAGGGTATAGGCCCCGGTGCAGATCGCCCCAAGCCCGCCGCCCTTGCGGGCATGGTCCCGCAGCCAGGACAGCACCTTCTTGTCCGCAGCCAGGCTGGCGTCGGTGCCCGAACAGACAATCGCGGTCGTCTCGCGGCTCAGCGGCTCCAGCCCCTGATCGACCTCGATCCTCACCCCGGCCGAACTTTCCACCGGGGCACCATCCGTGCTGACCAACCGGTAGCTGTACAGCGGCGCCTGCGTCAGCTGGTTGGCAATCCGCAAGGGCTCGACCGCCGAACTGAAGGCCAGCAGCGTAAAGCGCGGCAGGACAAGAAAGGCGAAATCCCGGGTGACGACCGGGCCGTCCAGCCGGACATGCGCCACGCCGCGCGGAATGATCGCGCTGGCCCGGGCGAAGGTCTTGTCATCGGCAGGGCGGGTCACGGGCAGCCTCCCCCGGCTTGCAAGGTGGACAAATGCGACATCATCCGCTTCTGGTCCGATGCCGGGCGCCTGTCAACCGACATGGCCGCACCAAGGGCCCCCACGATGCCCCCAGACAGCCAAAAGGCCCGGGCGCATCGCGACCCGGGCCTTTGGAAGGATGGTACAGCTTCCCCGGCTCGAACGGGGGACCCCCAGATCCACAATCTGGTGCTCTAACCAACTGAGCTAAAGCTGCACTTGAGGCGCGATTTAGCCCCGCTCCCCCCGGAATGCAAGCCTCTTGACCCCGGCTTTGGCGGCGTGACCGACGGTTTTTTCTTGCGTCGCACAGCGCCGACCGCTACCCGAACCGGAAAGCCGGAGCACTCCCATGGGCATCAATTCCCCCAGTGACATCGCCGCAAACATCCAGATCGGGCCGACCGACGCTGGCATGGTTCGCATCTATATCGAAGCCGAAGGCGGGATCGAGCTGCCGCTCGACTTCGACCCCGAAGAAGCCGAGGAAATCGCCGAGGAACTGCGCGCCGCCGCCGAGGCTGCCCGCGCCATCGGTTCGACCTCGGCAAAACCGAAGAAACGCTAGGGCCGGGTCCGGAACCTTTCGAAGAGACCTGCGTTTTTCTTCGCCGAGATGCCCCCGCAAGGCCGTTGACCGGCCATCCGGTCACCGGCACCATGCCGCCGCAACGCGACCCGAAGGAATCTTGCCATGGCCGCTGACGGACCTGCCCCCGCAACCGATGACGACGACGATACCGGCGACTGGGGCCCCTTCGGCAAACCCCTGTTCGACGACCCGTCCGCCCGCGCGCTCAGCCGTGTCGGAGTGGTCGATGTCGGCTCGAACTCGGTCCGGATGGTGGTCTTCGACGGCGCGGCCCGCAGCCCGGCCTATTTTTACAACGAAAAGATCATGTGCGGCCTTGGCAAGGGACTGGCGCAAACCGGGCGCTTGAACCCCGAAGGCAAGGCCCGCGCGCTGGCGGCACTCAAGCGGTTCTCGCTTCTGGCCAAGGGCATGGACATCCACCCCTTCACCGTCGTCGCCACCGCCGCCACGCGCGAGGCCGAGGATGGCCCCGAATTTCAGGCCCAGGTCCTGCGCGAGACAGGGCTCAAGCTCCACGTCATCGACGGCGACGAAGAGGCCCGGCTGTCGGCGCAAGGCGTGCTCCTCGGCTGGCCCGAAGCCAAAGGCATCGTCTGCGACATCGGCGGCAACTCGATGGAACTCGCGCGGATCGGCAACGGCCGCGTCGGCAAGCGCGTCTCGACCCCGCTTGGTCCGTTCCGCCTTCAGCAGATCTCGGCCGACCCGAAGAAGCGGAAGGACCATATCGACGCGATCCTCGAAGCCGCCGCCAAGGAAATCCGTCCCGACAACGACCGCATCTACCTCGTCGGTGGCAGCTGGCGCGTCATCGCGCGTCTGGACATGGAGCGGCGCAATTACCCGCTCACCGTGCTTCACGAATATCGCATGACCCCCGATGGGCTCATGGCCACGCTTGACTGGCTTGCCGCGACCGATCTTTCGGCCCTTCGCGGCCGTACCGGCACCAGCGCCGAACGGATGGAGCTTGTCCCCCTCGCCTGCGAAGTTCTGCGCGAGATGATCCGCGTCCTGAAACCGTCCGAGATCGACATCTCCGCTTATGGCATCCGCGAGGGCCTTCTCTTCGAACAGATGCCCGACCGCCTGCGCGCCCGCGACCCGCTGATCGAAGCCGCCCGGATGACCGAACTGACCCAGGCCCGCATCCCGGGCTTCGGCAAGAAGCTCTTCACCTTCCTCGAACCCCTGTTCAAGGGCGCGACGCTGGATCGGCTGCGCCTGGTCAAGGCCGCCTGCCTTCTGCACGATACCACTTGGCGCGCGCACCCCGACTACCGGGCGGAAGCCTGCTTTGACAACGCCACGCGCGCCAACCTTGGCGGCCTCGACCATCCGGGCCGGGTGTTCCTAGGTCTCGCTCTTCTCCACCGCTACAAGAACAGCCGCGCAGGCAGCCGGATGGAGCCACTCTTCCGGCTCCTGACCGAAACCGACATCCAGGAGGCCGAGGCCCTTGGCAAGGCCATGCGCTTCGGCGCGATGTTCTCGATCGACGACCCCTCCCAGGCAGGGTCCCTGCGCTGGAACCCGAAGAAACGCCAACTGACCCTTGCCCTCAGCGAAGACGGCGTCGGCCTCTTTGGCGAGGTCGCGCAGGCCCGCTTTGCCGCACTCGCCCTCGCCCTGAAAGCGACCACCAAGATCGAACTGACGCCCGCCGCATGATCCTCGCGCTTGACCACATTGCCGTCTCGGCCAACAGCCTGGACGAAGGCACCAAATGGCTCGAGATGGCCCTCGGCGTGCCCCTTGCTCCGGGCGGCCAGCATCCGCATATGGGGACGCACAACCGGCTCCTGAACCTCGGCGACCTCTACCTTGAAGTCATCGCGATCGACCCGGCGGCCCCGAAACCCGCCTATCCCCGCTGGTTCGACCTCGACCATTTCCAAGGGCCCCCGCGCCTGACGAACTGGATCTGCCGCACCGACGACCTTGACGCCGCCCTCGCCACGGCCCCAAAGGGCACCGGCACAGCGACGTCCCTGTCCCGGGGCGACTATCGCTGGCGCTTTGCCATTCCTGCCACCGGGCGGCTCCCGTTCGACGATTGCTTCCCCGCCCTGATCCAGTGGCAGGGCGACCGCCACCCGGCCCGGGCTTTGCCCGATCAGGGCATCCGCCTGCAGCGGCTGGAAATCACCCATCCCGATGCGCCTGCCCTGCAGTCCGCACTTGCCGGACAGCCCGCCGACCCCCGCCTCCAGCTTCTGACCGGCCCCTACCGGTCCTTCCGCGCGAGCTTCTCCACCCCGCACGGCCCCCGTGTTCTGACATGATCCGCCGCCGGACCAGCCTGCCGCGCAGCAGCCCGTCTCGGCACATTGTGCTGATGCAGAAAATCCTCTGACAACACCTTCCGCCCCGGTTATTGTCCTGCCCATGTCGATCTGGACCCGCATCACCGAGGCCCTCGCCGCCCTTGCCAAGGGCGAGTCCCTGTCCGTCGTCTTTGACAAGCTGCGCGCCCAGCCCGCCCCCGAGCAGTCCGTCGGCTTCACCATCGCGGTCCTCGCCCTTGGCGCCAAGATGGCCAAGGCCGACGGCACCGTGACCCGCGACGAGGTCACCGCCTTCCGCCGCATCTTCACCTTCCCCGAAGGTGAAGAGGAACACGCCGCCCATGTCTACAACCTTGCCCGGCAGGACGTGGCCGGTTTCGACGCCTATGCCCGCAAGATCGCCCGGCTTTTCAATCCCGACGGCCATCGCATCTGCGCCGATGATCACCATGTCCTCGTCGACATCCTCGAAGCCCTGTTCCAGATCGCCGTCGCCGACGGGTCGTACCACGAGGGCGAAGATGCCTTCCTCGCCCATGTCGCCGACGAGTTCGGCCTGGACGATACCTGCTTCAACATCGTCCGCTCTCGCCTGGTCGAAGGTGCCCCGCGCGATCCCTACGATGTCCTGGGCCTGCCCCGCGACGCCAGCAAGACCGAGGCCCGCAAGGCGTGGCGCGACCTTGTCCGCGACACTCATCCGGACGTCCTGCAATCCCGCGGCGTCCCGCCCGAGGCGATGAAACTTGCCGAACGCCGGTTGCAGTTGATCAACGAAGCCTGGCGCGAGATCAGCGCGAAGGAAGCCGCATGACGGAGCATAGGACGGGCCTCCGGCTTGCCACCTACAACGTCGAATGGTTCAACGCGCTCTTCGACGACCACGGTCGATTGCTTGACGACCGCGAACCCTCGACCCGCTACAAGATCACCCGCGGCGAACAGCTTGCGGCGCTGGCCATCGTGTTCACCGCCATGGACGCCGACGGCATCACCATCATCGAGGCCCCGGACACCAATGGCAAACGGTCGACCGTGAAAGCGCTGGAGACCTTTGCCCGCACGGCAGGCCTGCGCGCGCGCAAGGCGATCATCGGCTACCCTTCTGAAACCGAACAGGAAATCGCGTTTCTTTACGATCCCGACCGCCTGACCGCCCGCCATGACCCCAAGGGGCACCCTGCCACCAGCCACGGTGCCACCGACGCACCGCGCTTCGACACGACCTTCCGCTACGACCTCGACGCCGACAACGTCTCGGAAACCATCCGCTTTTCCAAGCCTCCGCTGGAACTGGCCCTGACGACGAAAGCGGGCACCCGGCTCCGGTTGATCGGCGTCCATGCGAAATCGAAGAACCCCTACGGTGCCATCGGGCGCGAGGCGCAGATCCGCCTGTCCATTGAAAACCGCCGCAAGCAGCTCGCCCAGTGCCTCTGGCTGCGACAGCGGGTCGAGGCGCATCTGGCGGACGGTGACAGCCTTGTGGTGCTGGGCGATTTCAACGACGGCCCCGGCATCGACGAGTTCGAGAAACTCTTCGGCCATTCCGGGGTGGAAATCGTGCTCGGCACCACCCCGGACCCCACGCAGACATTGATCGACCCCCACGCCACCATGGCGCTGCAATCCAAGGTCGGCTTCGCCCCGACCTCCGCCCGCTTCTACCTCGCCCCGCAGAAGCGCTTCTTCGAGGCGCTCCTGGATTTCGTCATGGTCTCGCCCGACCTGGCCACCAAATCCCCCGACTGGCGGATCTGGCACCCATTCAACGATCCCCGGATCATGGCCAACCCCGACCTGCGCGAGGCGCTGTTGCAGGCCTCCGACCATTTCCCGGTGACGGTCGACTTGCCCCAGATGTGATTTGAAATACCGGACACCAGTCCCCATATTGGTGTCATGAGACTGGTCCTCGCCCTCTGCCTGGTCGCTGCCCCTGCCATCGCGCAGGACGCCCCTGCCGTGCCGAAAGCCGAAGAAGACGGCTTCAGCCTGATGGAAGAGGGCATGAAGCTTGTCATGCGCGGCATGATGGAAGAAATGCAGCCCGCGCTCGACGAAATGGGCAAGGCGCTGGAGGAGGCGGGCCCCGCCCTCAAAGGTTTCGGCGAAGAGATCGGGCCGAAGTTCCGCCAACTGATCGCGCTGATCGACGACATTGAAAACTACGATGCGCCAGTAATGCTGCCGAACGGCGACATCCTGATCCGCCGCAACGCGCCCCTCTTGCCAAAGCCCGACGCCCTGCCGCAACCCGGCCCGAACGGCGAAATCGAGCTTTAGCAGACCCGAGCGCGTTCCGCGCGCAGTCCTTTCCTCTCGTCGGCGCGCCGCAGCGCTTCGCCTCGACGGATGGGGGTTTCACCCCCAAACCCCCAGAGTATTTGTGAAAAGGGCAGATGCGCTTGCCCTTTTTCCAAATACTCCCGCCGGAGGCAGCGACGACTGCGGCTGCACCACCTTCAGGCAAACGGGATCGGCGGCGCGAAAATATGTTACCAAAGCCTGAATGTCCGCGCGGAACCCGTTGAAAATACTCGCGCTGTCTTTCCCGTCCTGCGTGGACAGCCTACCCGCGCGCCGCCCGGATCAGGTCCAGGATCTCCTTCGCCGCCGCCGGGATGTTGGTCCCCGGCCCGAAGATCGCCTTCACCCCGGCGCCTTTCAGGAAGTCATAGTCCTGCTGCGGAATGACCCCCCCGCAGATCACCAGGATATCCCCCGCCCCCCGCGCTTTCAGGACCTCGATCAGCTTCGGAGCCAGCGTCTTGTGCCCCGCCGCCTGGCTGGAGATTCCGATCACATGCACATCATTGTCGATCGCATCCTGCGCCGCTTCCTCGGGAGTCTGAAACAAGGGCCCCACATCCACATCGAACCCGATGTCGGCAAAGGCCGTGGCGATCACCTTCGCCCCCCGGTCGTGCCCGTCCTGCCCCATCTTCACGACCAGCATCCGCGGCCTGCGACCCTCGGCTTCCGCGAACGCCTCCACATCCTTCTGGATCGCCTCGAACCCCGCATCGCCCTCATAGGCCGCGCCATAGACCCCCGCGAGGGTCTTCACTTCGGCCCGATGCCGCCCGAATACCTTTTCCATGGCGTCCGAAATCTCCCCGACCGAGGCCCTCGCACGGGCCGCCTCCACCGCCGCTTCCAGAAGGTTGCCACCCGCACCCGCCCGCCGCGTCAGTTCGGCCAGCGCCGCCTGGCACCGAGCCTCATCGCGCGACCCGCGCACCGTCTTCAGCCGCGCGACCTGCGCCTCACGCACGGCCCCATTGTCGATGTCGCGGATGTCGATCGGGTCTTCCTTGTCCTTGCGGTACTTGTTGACCCCGACGATCACCTCGTCGCCCCGGTCGATCATCGCCTGCCTGCGGGCGGCCGACTCCTCGATCCGCAGCTTCGGCATGCCAGAGGCCACCGCCTTCGTCATGCCCCCCATCGCCTCGACTTCCTCGATCAGCTTCCAGGCTTCCTCGGCCAGCTGGTTGGTCAAGCTCTCCACATAGTAGGACCCGGCCAGCGGATCGACGACATGCGTGATCCCCGTCTCCTCCTGCAGCACCAGCTGAGTATTCCGTGCAATCCGCGCCGCAAAGTCGGTGGGCAAGGCAATCGCCTCGTCCAGCGCGTTGGTGTGCAGGCTTTGCGTCCCCCCCAGCACCGCCGACAACGCCTCATAGGCCGTCCGGATCACGTTGTTGTAGGGGTCCTGCTCCTGCAAGCTGACGCCCGAGGTCTGGCAATGCGTCCGCAGCATCAGGCTCGACGTCTTCTTGGCCCCGAAGCCGCTCATGATCCGATGCCACAGCATCCGCGCCGCGCGCAGCTTCGCGACTTCCATGAAGAAGTTCATCCCGATGGCGAAGAAGAACGACAGCCGCCCGGCGAAATCGTCGACGTCCATCCCGCGCTCCATCGCAGTCCGGAC
>JBKDYO010000154.1:0-35801 GCA_046305855.1 Paracoccaceae bacterium | reverse complement strand
TCAAGGCCACCGGGATCGCCGGGTGGCTGGACCGGATGTTGGGGAAGATCTGAGATGCATCCCGCGCCGTCGGTCATCCTGTTTTCCACGCTTTCGGGCCTGGGCTTCGGCTTCCTCGCCTTCCTCGGCTGGGGGGCGCTTACCCCGTCCGGCTGGGCGGCTTTCTTCCTTTGGGGCTTGGGCTACGGGCTGGCGGTGGCGGGCCTCCTGGCCTCAACCTTCCACCTCGGCAATCCGAAGAACGCGCTGAAAGCCTTTACCCAGTGGCGCACCAGCTGGCTGTCTCGTGAGGCCTGGGCTTCGGTTGCAACTCTTGGACTTCTGGCCCCCGTCGCCCTGTCGGACATCTTCGGCCTTGGGCTGCCGCCCGTGATCGGACAGGTGGGGGGGCTTCTCGCGCTGCTTACGGTTTTCACAACGGCGATGATCTACACCCAGATCAAGGCTGTCCCGCGCTGGCATCATTGGCTGACGCCGGTGATGTTTCTCAGCTTTGCCGTCGCCGGGGGGGCCACGCTCTCGGACCGCGCCTGGGCGCCGATCCTCCTTCTGGCCGTTGGCGCTGTCCTCGTCGCGCTCTGGCGCGTCGGGGATGGCGCTTTTGCGAAGGCCGGGCAGACGATGGGAACCGCGACGGGGCTGGACCAGCTGGGCGTGCCCTCGGTGCTTGACCCTGCGCATACCGCGGGGAACTACCTCAAGCGCGAAATGATCTTCGTCATCGGCCGCAAGCACGCGGCAAAACTGCGCAAGCTTGCGCTGGCCTTGACCGCGGTTGCGCCGGCACTGGTCCTGCTTTTGCCGCTGGGCGTCTGGGGCATTGTCCTGGCCGCCGTCCTGCACCTCGCGGGTGCACTGGCCGCGCGCTGGCTCTTTTTTGCGGAAGCCGAGCATGTCGTGGGACTTTACTACGGCGCGCGAGGATGATCCTTTGCGCGCATGAGCGCGTTCAAAGCATATGACATTCGCGGCCGTCTCGGAACGGACCTGACCGAAACCATTGCCCACCGGATCGCCCGGGCCTTTGCCACGGTGACCGGGGCCGAAGCCGTTGTGCTGGCGCGGGACTGCCGGGAAAGCTCGCCGTCGTTGGCCGATGCCGTGGCGGCCGGGCTGATGGCACAGGGCGTGCGGGTGCTGGACCTTGGGATGGCCGGCACCGAAGAGATGTATTTCGCCACCGCCCATCTTGGGGCAGGGGGCGGGATTTGCGTCACGGCCTCGCACAATCCGCGCGAATACAACGGGATGAAGCTGGTCGGGCGTGGGGCCGTGCCGCTGCCGGACGCGGACTTTGCGCGAATCAGGGCACTGACCGAGGCGGGGACTGACCCCGACGCCTTGCCCGGCGGCGGGCGCGAAGACCGCTCGGCCGTGCGGGCGGATTATGTGGCGCATGTGGCCGGGCTGGTCGGGGCCGCCGGGATCGGCCCCTTGCGGCTGGTCATGAACGCTGGAAACGGCGCTGCGGGGCCGACGCTGGATGCCCTGGCCGAGGGGCTGGCGGCGTGGGGCGCGCGGCTCGATCTGGTGCGGATGCATCACGCGCCGGACGGCACGTTTCCGAACGGCATCCCGAACCCGCTTTTGCCGGAAAACCGACCGGTGACGGCGGAAGCGGTCAAATCGGCGGGTGCCGATTTCGGGGTGGCCTTCGACGGCGATTTCGACCGCTGTTTCCTTTTCGATGGCGCGGGCACCTTTGTCGATGGCGAGCATGTCGTGGCGCTTTTGGCCGCTGCCCACCTGACCACCGAGCCGGGCGCTGCGATCATCCATGATCCCCGGGTCATCTGGGCAGTGCAGGATTCCGTCCGCAAGGGCGGGGGGCGGTCGGTTCTTGCGCCCACCGGGCACATCTTCCTGAAGGCTGCGATGCGGCGCGAGGGTGCGGTCTATGGCGGCGAGATGAGCGCGCACCACTATTTCCGTGGCTTCATGGCTTGTGATTCGGGGATGATCCCCTGGCTGATGGTGGCCCGGCTGGTGTCGCAGTCGGGACGCAGCCTGACCGACCTTGTTGGCGCGATGCGCCGGGATTTCCCGTCTTCGGGCGAGATCAACTTCCGTGTGGCCGACCTGCCAGCGGTCGTGAAGCGGGTGGAGGCAGACTTGGCCCCAGCGGCCCGGTCCGCGGACCGTACGGATGGGCTGAGCCTGGACTTCGGGGAGTGGCGGCTGAACTTGCGGGCCTCGAACACCGAGCCCTTGCTGCGGTTGAACGTCGAGGCGCGCGGTGATGCCGGGCTTGTCGCATCGGGCGTGGCACGAGTGCGGGCGCTGATCGAAGGGTGACGCGCCCGCAAGGCCGTATTCAGGCAGTGACCGGGCTGACGGCCGGCTTGCGCAGGATCGGCCAGCCCCGGCGGAACACCGGGATCGGCGGCAGTTCGTCGGCAAGGCGCTGCAGCGAAGCTTCGCGCCGTTTCAGGCGGTCGATTTCGGCGCGGATTTCTTCAAGTTCATCGGCGAGGGTCAGGCGGGAAGCGGCCATTTGGTCCTCCTTTGTTCTACAAGGCCAGCATCGACTCGAAGTCTGAAGACTTTGCTAAGTGCCAGAGCGGGAGCAGTCTGTTTCCATCCCGGCAGCTTGTGCTGAGGGTCGGACCGGGCCAATCTGGGAAAAAATATTGGACTGCTTGCATGTGGAATTTCAGCCTTCTCAAGGCCCTGGTTGTCTGGGGCAAGCTCGCGCCGCTATTGGCGGTCCGGCTGGCGGCGTTTGTCGCGGTCGCACTGGTTCTGGCGGTTGCGATTGCGCTGGGTGTCTGGCTGGGCGTCAGCCTGCAACTGTCTGGCGGGGCGGCGGACCCTGTCCTTGGCGGGCTTGGCGGTCTGGCGGTGGCAGCGGTGGTGCTGGGGCTCCTTGGTCGTGACCTGCGGCAAGCCCTGCAAATCCGGATGATCGCGCTTGTCGCGGACCTGACGGACGGTGTCCGCGTGCCGCTGGGAGGCGGCCAGGCGGACCATACCCGCGCCGGCGTCGCGGCCCGCTTCGGCTCGCCCGCCCAAGCCAGGTCGCTGTACCGCTATGTGCGCGGGGTTGCCCGCACCGTTCCGTCCGTGGCCGAAGGCGTGGGGCCGATCCTGTCTCTCCCGCTTGTCGGGCGGCTTGCGACGGGTGGGCTGGTCAATCAGGCCGTGCTGGCGCATGCCTATCGCGCTCGCCCCGAAAACGCCTGGGAGGCCGCGCATGATGGCCTTGTGCTGGCCACCCAGAACGCGCGCGAGCTTCTTGGCTCTGCGGGTCGGATCAATGCGGTCGGCTGGGTGATGACCGTGGCAATCTTCCTTGTCCTTCTGCCACCCTTTGTCGGTCTTCTGGCGCTTTGGCCCGCCGCCGGGGCGGTTTCCGGCATCGTCGCATCGGCCCTTGCAGCTCTGGCGATCCGGTCGGCACTGATCCAGCCCTTTGCGCTGACCTGTCTGTGGCAGGCCTTCCTGCGGATCACGGTGGGTCAGGAACCCTTGGGCGAATGGCGCGGCCGTTTGACGCAGACGTCGACGCCGTTCCGCACTCTCGGTGATCAGGCCCTCGCCTGGGTGCCTGAAACCGCAGCCGCCGGCTGACCTCCGTCTTCGCTTCGCGTTCCAAGTGCATGAGAATGAACCGAAGGCCGGTTGCGGCATGGCGGTAACTGTGGCAAGACTTATCCTAACCGCCAACCAGACCGATGAGTTCAGAATGAGCGAATTCGCCACCCGCCGCGTGATGATGGTGGATACGCAGGTCCGCCCGTCGGACGTGACGAAGTTCCCGATCATCGACGCCATGCTGACCGTCCCGCGCGAAACCTACGTGCCCGACAACAAGCGCGAGGCGGCCTATATGGGCGAAAACCTGGCCCTCGCCCCCGGTCGCGTGGTGCTTGAGGCGCGCACCATGGCCAAGCTTCTGGATGCGCTGGATGTGCAGCCCAAGGAACTGGTCCTGGATGTCGGTTGCGGCCTTGGCTATTCCGCCGCCGTCATCGCGCGTCTGGCCGAAACGGTCGTGGCGCTTGAAGAGGACGAATTGCTCGCCGCCGAGGCGCAGCGGCTTTTGTCCGAAGAGGGCGTGGACAATGCCGTCGTCGTGACGGGAAAGCTGTCCGAAGGCTCGGTCAAATGTGCACCCTATGACGTGATCACCATCGAGGGTGGCGTGGAACAGGTGCCGGATGCGATCCTGGCCCAGTTGAAGGACGGCGGCCGGATTGGCGCGATCTTCATGGAAGGCGCGGTCGGCACGGCCCGTGTAGGATACAAAGCTGGGGGCAAGGTCACCTGGCGGTCGATGTTCAATGCTTCGGCCCCGGTGCTTGCGGGGTTCCGCACCTCGCGCGGCTTCACACTTTAGGGCCCGCTGGCCCCTGTCCGGCCCGGGCCGTCTGGCCTGTCCCGTCCGGACCCTGGAACAACGCCTTCGGCACAGCCGCGGGCCATGATGAGGCGAAGATGATGCGTGGATGGCTTCTGTCGGCAGTTGTGGTTCTAGCGGGGCTGGTGGCCGCGCCAGCAAGCCGGGCAGAAACGCTCGCCGACGCGTTGATTGCTGCCTACAAGAATTCCAATCTTCTGGACCAGAACCGCGCTGTCCTGCGCGCGGCGGACGAGGATGTGGCCGTCGCAGTGTCAAGCCTGCGCCCGGTCGTGTCCTACACGCTGCAAGGGCAATGGCAGCGCGCAGACATCACCACGCTCTTCGGGCCAAGCGTCTCGGAAGGCCTGTCCGCCTCGCTGACGCTTAGCGCGGAACTGACGCTTCTCGACTTCGGCCGCCGCAAGATCGGGATCGAGATTGCCCGGGAAAGCGTTCTGGCGACCCGGCAGGCCCTGATCGACGTCGAGCAGAACGTGCTTCTGTCGGCGGTCCGCGCCTATGTCGACGTCCGACTGGCGCAGGAAGTCGTGGCCCTGCGGCAAAGCAACCTGCGGCTCATCACCCAGGAACTGCGCGCGGCGCAGGACCGGTTCGATGTCGGCGAGATCACCCGCACGGACGTCTCGATCGCCGAAGCGCGGCTTGCGGCATCGCGCGCAGCGCTGGCTTCTGCTGAAGGTCAGCTGATGATCGCCCGCGAGGCCTACAAGGCCGCGACCGGGGCTTATCCGCGTGGGCTTGCCGCCTTGCCACGGGCACCTGCCCTGCCGCGCACGATGGAAGAGGCGCAAGGTGTTGCACGAGCGACGCATCCGTCGATCCGTCAGGCCCAGCACCAGGTGACGATTTCCGACCTTCAGGTCGAACTGGCCAAGGCGAACCGCAAACCGACGCTTGGGGCAGGGGTCACGTTGCGGACCGACGACGAAGACCAGCAGGCGCAGTCCTATGGCCTGACGCTGAACCAGACGCTTTACGCGGGCGGGCGCCTTTCGGCGCTGCAGCGGCAAGCGCTGGCGGGCAAGGACGCAGCCCGGGCCGGGTTGCAGCAGGTTGCCGTCGGGGTGGTACAGAACGTGGGCGTTGCCTGGGCGAACCTTGCGGTCGCTGCGGCCTCGATCGAGGCATCCGACCTGCAGATCCGTGCGGCCCAGGCGGCCTTTGACGGCGTGCGCGAAGAAGCCGCTGCCGGAACGCGGACGACGCTTGATGTGCTCGACGCCGAACAAGAGCTGCTGGACGCCCGGAACGCCCGGCTGGAGGCCGAAGCGCAGCGCTATGTCGCGGTCTATCAGGTGCTGGCAACTATGGGCCTTCTGACGGTTGACCATCTGAAACTCGGCATCCCGACTTATGACCCCGAGGCCTATTACGGCGCGGTGGAAAAAGCGCCGTCGCACAGCGCCCAGGGCAAGAAGCTGGACCGGATTCTGGAAAAGATCGGCAACTGAACTTCCGCAACAGGCGAAATCCCCGATTTCTGTTGCAATTCGGGGGTTTGTGGCGCTAAGTTGAGGTCGTACTGCGCGCACGCGACCGGATGTTCCCGATGGCTGGACCCCTAAGCTCGGAAGAGATCGAGGACGTTGTTTCTTCGGTGCGCAGGCTTGTGTCCAACGAACAGCGCCCGCGGACCCTGAGCCGCGACCTGAACTCCGAGCGGCTGCTCCTCACCCCCGCCTTGCGCGTGGTGCCCGAAACCAGCCCGCTGGCGCCTCTGGTTCTCGACGCGCCAGTGGTCGAAGCCGTACCCGAACCACAGCCTGAGCCCCAGTTTGAGGATGCAGCAGCGGTGGTGGCCGACGTTCAACCGTCGTCGGACTCGACCAAAGATCTGACTCCAGCGCAGGAAGATTCACTGGCCCGAGCGCTGGACATGGACATCGATCCCGAACCGCTGGCCAGCGAAGGCGATCTGTCCAGCGCCGCCCTGCTTGAGAATACCCTTGATCCAGCGGATGTGACCGAGGCGGAGTGGGAAGACGAAATCTGGGCTGAGCCCGGTGTGGTTTCGTTGGGCGAAGCTGCGCTGGCCGCCGAAGAGGCCGAGGTTCTGGCCGTGCCGACGCAGGATGACGCCGAGCTTGCGGCCGACGAGGCCGCCGCATCCTGGGACCAGACGCCCGGCGAATGGGTCGAGGACGATCCGATCCCCTTCATCCCCCTGCGGCGCCGGGCCGAACATCTTGCAGCACGGCTAGCTGCTGGCGAAGTTGGCGATACCCCCAAGGTTTCGGCCGAGGACGAGGTCGCGGAGACTGCCGACGCGACCCCTTCGCCCGCCATGGACGCTCCGATCGCCGAGGCGACGAAGTCCGGCGCAGGGACCGCGCCGATGGCATCGGAACTTCTGGATGAGGACGGCACCCCGCTGGCCGTCCTGGACGAAGCCGCCTTGCAAGAGATCGTGCGGCAAACGCTTCGTCAGGAATTGCAGGGCGACCTCGGAGAGCGGATCACCCGCAACGTGCGCAAGCTGGTGCGGGCCGAGATCAATCGCGCCCTCATGGCCCGCGATCTGGACTGACCACCTGAAAAACGAAAACGCGCCCCGGGGGGCGCGCATCCTGTCGGTCAGGCAATGTGCCGATCAGGCGGCTTCGGCCTGTTCGATCTCAAGCGCGTGGCGGCGTTCCGATTCTTCGCGCGACAGGGCTACCGAGGTGCGCACGCCCTTGCCGACGAAATCCATCAGACCCTTCACAACCCGCTCGTTCGGGTCGATCCCGGCGCAGGACAGCACTTCACGCCCGTCGCGCGACCGCGCCCAGCGGGCGATCTGATCGGGACCGTTGCCATATTTCTTGTCGTCGGCAATGGCGTCATCCAACGCCGCCAGAACGACGGCGGCAAAAAGTTTGCGTGCACGTTGGCCCTGCTCGAAGTTGAAGGCGGTGCTGTCGATGGTGTCACGCATCGTTGTTTCCTTTATTCTTGCTCTTGTCTTTCGCGGCGTCCGTGGGTTGTAACGGTTTGGTCACGATTCGGGGGTTACCGGTTTGGAATGACTGCTATGCACTAAATGCATGGCTCTTGCGAACTATATCAGCATTTAGTCGTTCGGTACCGCAACCAATAACGAGATTTAGAGGCACGGGGCAGTATTTCAACCTTTGGTAAGGAAATTCTTGCCAAAGCGTACGCAGGTCCCGTCACTTGACCTGAAGTCGTGCCGCACCTGCCTTCAAAATGCCATCTGCACGGTCGTGCCGCAGGTAGGCGAGCCCGAATCCGCCGCTCTGGGTGAACAGGGTGCCGGCAGGCTTGCCATCTTCGCTGGTAATCTCGGTTCCGACCGGGGCAGCACCCTCCACCGCAACGCGAACCAGTCCCTTGCGCAGCTCGGTCTTGTGCTTCATCCGCGCGGTAACCTCTTGGCCGACATAGCAGCCCTTGCGGAAGTCGACGCCGTGCAGCCGTTCAAAGCCGTGCTCCAGGATGAAGCTGTCCTCGGGGATCAATTCCACGCCGCCTTCCGGGATCAGGTTTTCCACGCGGATACGGTCCCAGTCGATAGACGGGTCGCTACCCGGGGCCTCGGACCAGGCCCGCCACCCAAGCGCCGGATTCCGTGGGTCAGGCAAAGCGCCTGCCGGAGGCGCCCCGAGGCCACGCAGGACGTGCAGGGCGACGGGGGCGATCTGCACATCGGCCCGCAGCCGGTAAAGCGTCAGCCGTCGCAGGGTGTCGGCGGCAAGCGGTGTAGAGAGGTCGATCAAAAGCCGACCCTCGGCCGTCCTGACGACATAGAAATCCGCCAAATACTTGCCCTGTGGGGTCAAGAGGGCGGCCCAGACGATTCCGGGGCCATGGTCCAGCGGGCGGACGTCGTTCGTCACCAGACCTTGCAGGAAGGTCAGCGCATCCTTGCCGGTCAGGCCCAGGACAGTACGGTCGGGGTCGGTTTCACCTTGCATCATGCAGCGCAGGGTAGGGGGACATCGTGCTGCGCGAAAGGGTCAGTCACGCAGTTGTGCCTCATGCAGCCGGGCGTATGCGCCCTTGCGCGCCATCAGGCTGTCATGGGTGCCTTCCTCGACCAGGCGACCCTGGTCCAGAACGATGATCTTGTCTGCGCCCTTCACGGTGGACAGGCGGTGCGCGATCACCAGCGTCGTGCGCCCCGACTGCGCCCGCGCCAGCGCTTCGGTCACAGCGGCCTCGGTCCGGGTATCCAGCGCCGAGGTCGCCTCGTCCAGAAGGAGGACCGGCGCATCGGCCAGAAGCGCCCGTGCGATGGCGACCCGCTGACGCTGGCCACCAGACAGGGCCGAGCCACGGGTTCCGGCGGGCGTATCCAGACCAAGCGGCAGCGTGGCTGTAAAGCTGGTGACCTCGGCATCGGCAAGAGCCTTGTCGATGCGGGCGGGATCAAGGTCGGTTCGTCCTAGGGTCAGGTTCTCGCGCAGCGTCTCGTCGAACAGGGCCGAATCCTGCGACACCGAGGCCAGAAGACCGCGCTGGTCGGACAGGCTGAGGTCCTGGACATCGACCCCGCCAATCAGGATGCGGCCCGCCTGCGGCTCGATCAGGGCGGCGATCAGCTGGAAGACAGTGGACTTGCCTGCACCGGAACTGCCGACCAGGGCGGTGACCTTGCCAGCCTCGGCGGTAAAGGTCAGCCCGTTCAGCACGGGACGATCGGGATAGGTGAAGGTGACCCCTTCGAAACGGATCTCCGGGGCACCCGGCGCAGGGAGTGCGCGGCTTTGGGCCGGACGGGTGTTCCTGCTTTCCAGATCGAAGATGCTGAAGACCCGGACAAGGCTTCCCCGGCCGACTTGCCACAGTCCGGCAAGATCGCTCAACCGCCGGATTGGCTGAAAGGTCAGGGCCATCGCAGTGAAGAACGACATGAATTCGCCGATCGTGCGCTCGCCAGTGGCCACTTCGGCGCCACCCAGCATGAGGACAGCGAAGAAGCCAATCCCGGTGACGACGTCGACCAGTGCAGGCATCGCTGCCCGCGCCGTTGCGGCCTTCACCTCTGCCCGGACAATGGTCTCGATGATGCGCTGGAAACGGGAGGTCTGGTAGGTCTCCATCCGGTTCAGCTTGACAGCCTGGATGCCATGGAAAATTTCGTCCAGGCGCGTGGCGCGCAGCCCGGCCTGTTCCCGGCTGAGGATGACCTTGCGATAAAGATAGCGCCGAACAAAGAAGGTTGGCAGCAGAAGAAGCGGAGCGCCAACCAGGGCAGCGGCGGTCCAAATCGGGTCGATCAACAGTGCAACAGCAAAAAGTCCGAACAGTGAGACCAGATCGCGCGACACCCCGGTAAAGACCATGATGGTCGCGGTCGTTGACGCAAGCGTATCGCCCTGCACGCGCTCGATCAGGCTGCCGGGCGGATTGGTTTGAAAAAAGCTGGTGTCGAGCGTCAGCAAATGCCGCACCAGATTTGTCTGCATGGTGCCGGCGGACTGAAGATTGACCTGCGCCGTGATCCTGCGCCCGATGATCGATGTCAGGGCGCGCACAAGAAAAAGCATCAGGATCGCGCCGCCCACCCAGATCAGGCCGCCCGAACCGCCGGGCTGGAAGACCTGATCGAACAGGGGCTCCAGCATGTAGGACAGCAGGCCCAGCGTCGAGCCTTCGATCATCATCACGATGAAGGCCAGCACCAGCAACGGAAAGTGCGGACGAAGGTAGCCGCGCCAGAATCGGCCGAACAGCTCGCGGGAAGTGTAGTCGCGGGTGGGTTCCACGGGGCGGTCTGCTTTCTGCCGGATCAGAACCGGGGTTTAGCGGGAAAGCCCGCATGTCTCAAGCCGGGCCGGTTGACGCGGGCGGCGCCCCGTCCTAGCCATCGCAGGAAGATGTAGGAGACACGCATGAGCCTTGCCGCAGGACGCCCCTATCTGGCCATTCCCGGCCCTTCGGTGATCCCTGATCGCGTGCTCCGCGCCATGCACCGGGGCTCGCCCAATATCTACGAAGGTCCGCTCGTCGAGATGGTCGCAGGGCTTTGGCCCGATCTGCGCCAGCTTGCCGGCACCCTGGGCCATGTCGCCATGTACATCGGCAATGGCCACGCGGGCTGGGAAGCCGCCAACGCCAACATCTTCTCGCGCGGCGACAAGGCGCTGGTGCTGGCTGTTGGGCGGTTCGGTCTGTCCTGGGCGAACAGCGCCCGCGCGATGGGGATCGATGTCGAGGTGCTGGATTTCGGAAAGTCCTCACCCGTGGACCTTGACCGGATCGAAGCGGTGCTGCGGGCCGATGCCGGGCACAAGATCAAGGCCGTGCTGACGACTCATGTGGATACCGCGAGTTCGATCAAGACCGACATTCCCAGCTTGCGTGCGGCAATCGATGCAGCTGGTCATCCCGCACTTCTGGCGGTGGACTGCATTGCGAGCCTTGGCTGCGACGAGTTCCGGATGGACGACTGGGGCGTCGATGTGATGGTCGCGGCCTGCCAGAAGGGGCTGATGACGCCCCCGGGCATGGCCTTTGTCTGGTTCTCCGAAGCTGCCCGCCAGCGCTGCGGCCAGTCTGACCTCGCCACGCCCTACTGGGCCTGGGGACCGCGCGCCGAGCCCGAGGAGTTCTGGCAATACTGGGACGGCACCGCGCCCACGAGCCACCTCTACGGCCTGCGCGAAGCCCTCGACATGATCCGCGAAGAAGGCCTGCCGCAGGTCTGGCAGCGGCACCGGGTGCTGGCGGGCGCGGTCTGGGCGGCCTTTGACGCCTGGGGCGCAGGCAACCCGGCCATAGCGATGAACGTGTCCGACCCGATCCATCGCGGCTGCTCGGTGACCGCGGCCCGACTTGGGGCACCACATGCCACGCGCTTGCGCGACTGGTGCGAGAAGAAAGCCGGGGTCACGCTGGGCATCGGCCTTGGCATGGCGGAGTCAACCGACCCGGCCTATCACGGCTTCCTGCGGGTCGGGCACATGGGCCATGTGAACGCCCACATGACACTTGGCGCGCTTGCAGTGATGGAGGCGGGCCTCTGCGCGCTGGACATCCCCCACGGTGACGGGGCGCTGGCCGCAGCAGCCAAGGTGGTGGCGCAAGGCGCTTGATCGGCCAAGGATTGCGCCCCTGACCGGCACCCGGAGGGTTTCACACCCTCCGGACCTCCTGTGGGATATTTGCCGGAAGGGAAAGATCTGCGTCAGGTCCCGCGGCGGGACGGGTGGTCGTCTTCCAGGTAGATGCGGATGATTTCGTCGAAATCCGTCTCGGCCGCAAAGCCGAGCGTGCGGGCACGCGTGGCCTCGAAGGCCTCGGCCCAGGGCTCTACGATGGCCTGGATCACCGGGTCGGGGGCGTGGGTGATGAGATCGACTGCCTTCTGACCGGCAACGCGGCGCAGCGCCTCGATCATCTCCGCGACCGAAGCAGTCAGCCCCGGCATCGTCAACGCGCGGGAAGCGCCGAGCGTCACGGTGTCAAGCGTGGCCGCGCGCAGGAAGAAACTCGTCGCTGCACGTGGGCTCGCGAACCAGTGGCGCAGCGTGTCCTGGACGGGCAGGGTGGCGGGCAGACCGTTCAGCGGTTCGCGCAGGATCGAGGAATAGAACCCGGATGCAGCGCGGTTCGGGGTGCCGGGCCGGATGCAGATCGTGGGCAGGCGCAGCGCAATACCGTCAAGAAAGCCGCGACGGGAATAATCCGACAGCAGAAGCTCGGTCATCGCCTTCTGGGTGCCATAGCTGGTGCGCGGCGTGAGGTGAAAGTCGTCCGGGATGACCTTGGGAAAGGGCGCGCCGAAGACCGCAATCGACGACGCGAAGACGACGCGCGGATGGTAGCCGGGAATGGCTGCGATCGCATCGAAAAGCGCGCGCGTGGCATCGAGGTTCGTGGCATAGCCCTTGGCGAAATCCGCCTCCGCCTCGCCCGAGACGATGGCGGCGAGGTGGAAGATGAGGTCGGGACGGTTCTGCAGCAGCATGGCTGGCGCCGCCGGATCGGTCAGGTTCACCGCAATACAGGTGGCCCCGGGCTGTGGCGGCGGTGGCACCACATCCGCAAGGGTCATGTGCGTCACGGGCAGTGCGTCCGCTGCGAGGGCGGCGGTCAGCTTGCGGCCGATCATGCCGGCCGCACCGAGGATCAGGATCTGCATGGACGGCCCCCCCGCTTTGCCGACAGAGGATCACAAAGCGGGGAGCAGGCCAAGTGGGCGTTGCGGGATCAGCCGCCGTTCTTGGCCAGCCAGTCCTGCATCCAGGCGATCTCGGCTTCCTGCGCCGCGATCACCGCTTCTGCAAGTTTGCGGACCTCGGGGTCCTTGCCGTGTTCCAGCACGATCTTCGCCATCTCGACCGCGCCCTGGTGGTGCGGGATCATGCCGCGGATGAAATCGACGTCGGCGTTGCCGGTGAACTCGATCGCCATGCCCTGATGCATACGGTCGTTGGCCTCCATGAAGGCCATCGAGGCCGGGCCCTTGTCGCCCATCATCGTATGGCCTTCGTGGCCGGTCTCTGCCTCTTGCGCGACGGCGACGGCAGCAACAGTCGCGGCCGTCAGGGCAAGGGCGAGGGTCATGGTCTTCAGCATGGTCTGTCTCCGGGATATTGGCACAGTGCCTCTTTTCCGACCTTCCCGCATGGGAAGGAAACTCATTTCAGCGTGATGCGCGATTGTTCCCCTCCTGTGCACGACCGAAGCCGATCTGTGCGCCCTGGGCTGCACGGTGCCCCTTTCCGTGCGGGGGGCTAAGGCGTATCGTCGCATTCAGGTGGGAACTATGGAAGCGGTGCGAAGGGTGAAGCGCAAGGGGCAACGGCCCGTCGTCGGGATCATCGGCAACAGCTACATGATCAACAACAGCTATCCGGCCCATTCCAGTGGGACGATGAACACCGCTGCTGTGGCCGAGGTTGCGGGCTGCGTGCCGATGATCATCCCCTCGGATCCGCGCTATGTCAGCGTGGACGAACTTCTGGACCTCTGCGACGGCTTCCTCCTGACCGGGGGCCGCCCGAATGTGCACCCCAGCGAATATGGCGAAGAGGAAACCCCGGCCCATGGGGCCTTTGACCGGGGCCGCGACGCGATCACGCTTCCGCTGATCCGGGCCTGCGTCGATCGCGGCCAGCCCTTCCTGGGCATCTGCCGGGGATTTCAAGAGGTTAACGTGGCCCTGGGTGGCACGCTGCACCCCGAAATCCGCGACCTTCCGGGCCGGATGAATCACCGCATGCCGCCGGATGGCACGCTGGAAGAATGCTTTGCCCTGCGCCATACCGTCACGTTCAGCGAGGACGGCGTGTTCCACCGGCTGATGGGCGCCCGCGAGGTGATGACGAACACGCTGCACGGGCAGGGCATCGCGCGCCCGGGCTGCCGGATCGTCATCGACGGCCATGCACCGGACGGAACACCCGAGGCGATCTTCGTCAAGGATGCGCCGGGCTTTACCCTGTCCGTGCAGTGGCATCCGGAATGGAATGCCGGCAGTGACCCGGTCTCGCGCCCGCTGTTCGCGGCATTTGGTCAGGCCGTGGCGGCCTGGGCGACCGGGGTAAAGCCGGCGGTTGCGCTGCGCCGGGCGTGAAATCGTCGCCGGCTTGACCGGGATCATCGCGGCCCGCTTTCCAACCGATACACTTGGTGTCGCCTTGAAGGAGCGCACACCATGTACATCCTGATCGCTTACGCCACGACCGACGGCCAGACCCGCAAGATCGCCCGCTTTGCCGCAGATCGGCTGATCGCTCAGGGCCATTCGGTCGAGCTTTTGAATGTCGAGGATGCCGACGGCCTGACCCTCGATCGCTTTGACGCGGCGATTCTGGCCGGATCGCTGCATGCCGGGGGCTACCAGAAATCGCTGGCCCGCTACGTCAACGGGGCCAAGGTGGACCTTGCGACCCTGCCGACCCTGTTTCTGGCCGTCTCGCTGTCCGCGGCGGGACAGGACAAGGACGACTGGGACGGCTTGCACAAATGCCTGGCGGAATTCGAAGCCGACACGGGCTGGACGCCGGGCCGGGTCGAGCATGTCGCGGGGGCATTCCGCTTTTCCGAATACGACTTCTTCCGCGCCTGGGCGATGCGGCGGATCGCGGACCAGAAAGGCGAGGTGGTCGAACCCGGCAAGGACAAGGAATACACCGACTGGGCCGCACTTGGCCGCACGCTGGACGGTTGGGCGGCGGGATTGCCGCCCCGCGTCACAGCGGCCTGAGCTTAAGCTTGGTGATCCGATTTTCGCGCTTGGCGATCACGGTGAAGCGGAAGCCGTGAAAGCTGAAGACTTGGCCCTCGTTCGGGATCATCTGCGCCTCGTGGATCACCAGTCCCGCGATGGTGTTGGCCTCGTCGTCCGGCAGGTGCCAGTCGGTCGCGCGGTTCAAGTCGCGGATCGTCATCGCGCCTTCGACCAAGAAGGCTCCATCCTCGGTCGGGGTCAGGCTTGCATCCTTGCCGACCACGTCGAATTCGTCAGTGATATCACCGACGATTTCCTCAAGGATGTCCTCCAGCGTGATCAGGCCCTGCAACGTACCATATTCGTCGACCACCAGCGCGAAATGGGTGCGCCGGGCCAGAAACTCGCGCATCTGTTCGTCCAGCGTCGTCGTGTCGGGGATGAAGTAGGGCTTCATCGCGACCTTCTCGATCAGCAGCGCATCAATCCCGGCAACTGACCCCTCTTCGCCCCGGACCAACCGATCCACCTCGCGCAGAAGGTCCTTGGCATGGACCACGCCCAGAATGTTGTCGTCGCTCTCGCGGTAAATCGGCAGGCGGGTATGGGGCGAAGCAAGGACGCGGGTGATGATCTCGCCCGGGGGCAGGTCGGCGTCGATCATCTCGACCTGACGGCGGTGGCGCATGATTTCGTCGACGGTGCGGTGGCT
The DNA here is from genome assembly GCA_046305855.1 of Paracoccaceae bacterium. GTDB lineage: Bacteria > Pseudomonadota > Alphaproteobacteria > Rhodobacterales > Rhodobacteraceae > Tabrizicola. Next base: position 20,603 of record JBKDYO010000154.1, on the reverse strand, counting down.
GAGGTCCAGCGCGCCAAGAAGCCGGTCGCGGGCATCCTTTTCGACCGCGCCCTCGGAATGGCCAAGCGCGATGGCTCCGGCAATCTCCTCACGCAGGGCCAGCATTTCCCCGCCGGGGTTAGGCTTCAGCCCGATAAGCCGCAGGATGCCGCGCACCAGCGCCCGGACCACCGAAACGACCGGTGAAAAGACCACGATAAGGACCCGGATGATCGGGGCAACGCGGGTCGCAACAGGCTCGGGGAAAGTGATTGCAACGGTCTTCGGCATCACCTCGCCAAAGACCAGCACCAGCGCCGTCATCACGAAAGTTGCCAGTGCAACACCGCTGTCGCCGAAGATCCGGGTCAGAAGCGCGGTGGCCAGCGAGGCGGACAAGATATTGACGATGTTGTTGCCCAGAAGCAGCGCGCCGATCATCCGTTCGCGGTCTTCGGTCACCTTCATCGCGGCCTTCGCCCCGCGTGAGCCCCGGTCGGCCTGCGCCTTCAGCTTGCCGCGCGACGACGCCGTCAATGCGGTCTCGGACCCGGAAAAGAAAGCGGACATGACCAGCAGCACCAAAATCGCGAAGGTGGTCAGCCAGAAGGCGGTGTCGAGCGCTTCATGCGTCATCAGGGATTTCCGGACTCAGGCCTTACGGGACAGGGGATGCTTGGTCAGTACAAGCTCGGTCAAGTGATCGTCCAGAACATGCGTGTAAATCTCGGTCGTGGCCAGATCGGCATGGCCAAGCAGCGTCTGGATGACCCGCAGGTCTGCCCCATGTGCCAGAAGATGCGTGGCAAAGGCATGGCGCAGGACATGCGGGGTGACGCGGGCCGGGGACAGGCCCGCAAGGACGGCCACATCCTTCACAAGGCTGTGGAAATACTGCCGGGTCAGATGCCCCTCGTGCCCGTCGCCGGGGAACAGGAACCGTGACGGGGCGCGACCGGCCCGGCGCGAGTCCTCCTCGGCCGCGTCGCGGTGGGCCAGCCAGTCCGCCAGTGCCGTGCGGGCGGGCGTGGACAGGGGCACCATCCGCTCCTTGTCGCCCTTGCCCCGGACAAGGATCATCCGGGGATCGCCCCGCACAGCGGCCACGGGCAGGCCGACCAGTTCGCTGACGCGAAGGCCTGTGGCGTAAAGAAGCTCGAACAGGGCGGTATCCCGCAGCCGGTCGCCGGGGTTGCGGCCCCGGTTGCGCGCCGCATCCATAAGCCGGGTGACCTCGGCCTCGGACAGGGTCTTCGGCAGGCTTTGCGCCCGTCCCGGTCCGGTCAGACGCAGGGCCGGATTGTCCGTCCGCCAGCCTTCGTCGAAGGCAAAGCGGAACAGCTGCCGGATCGAGGACAGCCGCCGCGCACGGGTGGCCTTTGACAGGCCCTGCGCATCGCAATGGACAAGGTAATCCTCCACAGCCTCGCGCCCGGCCGTAGCGAAGCTTGCGCCACGCCGGCCCAGCCAATCGGCGAAATCGACCAGATCGCGGCCATAGGCCAGCTGGGTGTTCCGCGCGGCCCCAAGATCTGCCGCCCGCGCGTCCAGAAAGGTCGAGATCCAGCGGCTCGCCTCGGCGTCGGGCATCGCCTAGCCCCGCCGTTCCAGGATCATGAGCTCCAGCGCCGTGCGCCGGGCCACGCTTTCCAGACCGGCCAGCCGCAACAGCGACAACCCTTCGGTCACCCCACGCAGGTCGCCCTGCACGCCCCGGCCGATGTTGTCGATGGCCGCAATGATCGCCTCGCCCTTGCGGTTGCCGTCCAGAAGGGCCTGACCTTCGCTGGACGCCGCGGGCGCGCGGAAGGCCACCGCAATGGCGCGTGCCAGACTGTCCGGCGGCAGGGCCTCCCCGGCCTTTCCAAGCGCGATGGCCGTCAGGAAGCCATCCTCTGCCGACGTTGGCGCGGCCCGCCCGGCGACGGTTTCGGCATAGGGCGACAAAAGCCCGACCCGGAACGCGATGGACGCGGCTTCGCCGTCAAGCGGAAGCTCGATCAGGTTCTTGCCGAACAGCGTGGCGAAGGGCACCTCAAGCTCGGCCTCCTGCATCCGGGCCCAGACGTCGGGCAGGGTGGCCGCCACCCGGGCCGGATCGCCCGCTGAAATCGCCGCCTCGAAAGCCTGGAACGCGGCAACCCGGTCCCAGACGCCGCCCGAGGCCGCAGGGTCGTGCTCGGTATACAGGCCAAGGATCACGTTCGGCGGGATGGTGCCCGCACGGGTCAGCCGTTCCGCGGCTTCGATCCGCGCCTTCCAGCCCGAGCGCGGGCTGATCTCGGCATAGGAAAAGGCGATCGGCAGGCCCTCGGTCGGCAAAGGCTCGCCAATCGCGGCATAGATCATCCAGTCCAAGGGCGTGACCGGGTCCGGTGCGGGCGGCACCGGGTCGCCCTCGTAAAGATCGGGGTCCAGAAAGCGCGACAACAGCGCCTCCTGGTCGGCAGTGATTTGGCCAAGCGCCGTCGAGGTCCGGATCGTCAGCGCCGCCGTGTCCCAGTCGCCCGACCGCGCCAGGCAGAAGATGCGCGCAGGCACAGTCGGCGCCAGATGCGGCTCGTTCTCCATGCCCTGACAGGCCTGATCGTCCGCCCCGGTCAACAGCGCCACGTCGAAGGCCCGGCGGACGAGTTCGGGCGTCGTCACCCCGGCCGCATCGATCAGGGCTGCTGCCTGTTCCAGCGCGCCAAGCGCCAGAAGCTTGTCGATCCGAACTTGCAGCAACTCTCCCCGGTCCCCGGCATCGACCGGGGCGGCAACCTCGGCCAAAAGCAGGGTCAGAAACAATTGGCGCAGCGCCGGCAGGTCTTCGTCGGGATGGGACACCAGCCGTTCCGCGATCTCGCGCGTCCGCCCCGCCCCCCAAAGGTCTCGCGGCAGGCCCGAGACCGACATCGGGATCAGACCGACGGAATCGGGCGAGGGCCCGTCCAGCGACGAGGTTGTCACCGTGGAAGGCAGCGCACTGCCAGCCTCGGCGACGGGGGGTTCATCGGCGGCAGCAACTTCGGTCCCGGTCACCGCCGGGGTCGCCACCGATTGCGACAGCCAGTCGATGGCCGACAGCGGCCCCCCGGTCGAGCTGGCCTCCTGTCCTGCGACAGGATGGGCGATCAGAACAAGCGACAGAAGACCGGCACTACTCGTCCGCATTCAACACCACTGGCTTCTTGACCTCACCCTGCACCGGGGTCAGGTCGCCCAGATAGGCATAGGCGGTCAACCCAAGGAAGCCCAGAATCACCAGCAATAGCAAAGCCTTGATGATCCGCCCCATGTGATCGCCCTTCCTCGTATTTTCCCGTACGGCTTCATCCGTCCGGCGTTTCTTGCCGCTTCGACCGGCATGAACGGCGGTCGCTGCGGGTTTCCGTGCGAATGTATATAGCATTCGGCAAGAGTTCACGCCATTGAGGGAGCAAGATTTCCCGTCGGCAAGTCCTTGCCCGGGGCAGGGGGACTGTGGAACGGGTGGCCATGGCAAGGCTGGCGAAGACGGTTGTGCTGGTTGGAATGATGGGGGCGGGCAAGACAGCTGTCGGCACCGCGCTTGCCCGCCAGCTTGGGGTCGAATTCCGCGATTCCGACGAGGAAATCGTCCGCGCCGCCAATCGCAGCATTGCCGAGATCTTTGAACGCGACGGCGAACCCTTCTTCCGCGCCCGCGAGACCGAAGTGATCAGCCGCCTTCTGCGCAGCACGCCTTGCGTACTGTCCACCGGCGGCGGGGCGTTCCTGTCCGAGGCGAATCGCAATCTGATCCATGATGTCGGGGTTTCGGTCTGGCTCTGCGCGGATCTGGAGCTTTTGTGGCAGCGCGTCCGGCACAAGACGACACGGCCGCTTTTGCGCACCGCAAACCCGCGCGAAACGCTGCGCGAGCTTTACGAAAAGCGGCAGCCGTTCTACGCGCAAGCCGACATCGTGGTCGAAAGCGCCGCCGAACGGTCGGTCGAGGATATGGCTGCGCGGGTACGCGAGGCGTTGAAGGCGCGGCCGGATGTGCTGGAGGGTGCGACGTGAACAGCGTAGCTGTCGATCTGGGGGACCGGTCCTATGAAGTGCGGATCGGCCCTGGCCTGATCGCCCGCGCAGGGGCCGAAATCGCTCCTATTTTGCGCCGCAAGCGCGTCGCGGTGGTGACCGATGCCACCGTTGCCAACCTGCACCTGTCCGCGCTCACAGCCGCGCTTGAAGCGGAAGGGATCGCCGTCTCGGCGCTGGCCCTACCCCCGGGCGAGGGGACGAAGAACTGGGCCAACCTGGCGCAATGCACCGAATGGCTTCTGGATCAGAAGGTCGAGCGGAAGGATGTGGTCCTTGCCCTTGGTGGCGGGGTGATCGGCGATCTCGTCGGCTTTTCGGCGGCCATCCTGCGCCGGGGCGTGCGGTTCGTGCAGCTGCCGACCTCGCTTTTGGCGCAGGTCGACAGCTCGGTCGGCGGCAAGACCGGGATCAACACGGCGCAGGGCAAGAACCTGGTCGGTGCCTTCCACCAGCCCAGCCTCGTGCTGGCCGACATCGATGTGCTGACCACGCTGCCCGACCGCGATTTCCTGTCGGGCTACGGCGAGGTGGTGAAATACGGGCTTCTGGGCGACGCCAACTTCTTCGACTGGCTGGAACGGGAAGGCCCCGCGATCCGGTCAGGCGACGCCGCCGCCCGGCTCAAGGCCGTAACGCGGTCGGTCGAGATGAAGGCCGGGATCGTCAGCCGCGATGAGACCGAAGAGGGCGAACGCGCGCTTTTGAACCTTGGGCACACCTTCTGCCATGCGCTTGAAAAGGCGACAGGATATTCGGATCGTCTTTTGCACGGCGAAGGGGTGGCCATCGGCTGCGCGCTGGCGTTTGAGCTGTCCTCGCGTCTGGGCCTGTGCAGCCAGGAAGAACCCAGCCGCGTCCGGGCGCATCTTGCGGCGATGGGGATGAAGGTCGACATCGCCGATATCCCGGGCGAACTGCCCGGACCGGACGCGCTGATTGCGCTGATGGGGCAGGACAAGAAGGTGGTCGACGGACGACTGCGCTTCATCCTAGCGCGCGGGATCGGTCAGGCCTTCGTCGCCGAGGACGTGCCCGGGGACGCTGTGCACGCGGTGCTGGCGGACGCCTTCCGCAACCGCTGATCAGAACAACAGCTTGTAGACGTTTCCATTGGTGTCGGACGCTTGTCCCGTCCCGCTGGCCGTGCCCGACCCGATCACGAAAGTGCCCTGCACCCGGGTGCCGTCGTCGCAGACCGCGTAGATCTCGCCGTTGTTCACCCCGGCGACGGTTTCCCGTGCCGTGCCAACCTCGCCACCGGTCTTCTTCCAGGTCAGCGCCAGACCTTTCGAGTTCGACACCGTGCGCGGGGTCAATGAGCTCCAGGTGCCGCTGCACTTGCCCCGCTCGGGCAGGCGGAAGGACAGCGCGCCCGAGGTGCCGGTGGTGTTCTTCGCCGTGGCGCGGATGACGAGTGTGGGGTCAGAGTCCGCGATTTCGCCCTGAAGCGGGTAAAGCTGCATCGTGCTGGTCGACGGTGCGCAGGCCGCAACCGGCAGCGCCAGAACCAGGGCAAGTTGCCGGATCAGGGGGGCCCGCACGGGCCGTTCGGACAGACAGAGTTCGGCGGTCATCAGGTGGGCGTCTCCGCAAGATCGACGCAAAGCGCGCAACGCGCCCGGCGCATCGCGGCGTCTTTGCGGGGAAATCGGCGAAATGTCCAGCCCATCCCCGGCAGAGGCCCGCCCGGTAAGCTAGATGTGTGTGTCTTTGACCGCAAAGAGCAAAAGCTTGCGGATCGAGGTCAACCCCTCGTCATCGCCGTCCTTCAACGGGCTTTGGCTCGGGTGCCAGGTCCCGCCGGCGTGTTTGAGGACCGACGTCTCCATGTGCTGCATCAGGCCGACGATCGTGTCGGCGATGATCTGGCTTGCCGCAGGCCCGATGCGTTCGCCGTTCTCACGCAGGCGGGCTTCGCAGAGGAAATACAGCCAGGCCGGCGTTTCGTGCAGCATCCCCAGATCTTCGGCCACCGCGCGCAGGGTCTTCGATTGCGGGCCGTCGACATGTCCGTCCGGCAAGGCTTCCCGGATTTCGGCGTCCGTCAGCGCCTCAAGCCCGTATTCGGCAGCCAGGGCCTGCCCGAACGGGATCCGGCGATGGAACCCGCGCATCAGGTTGCGGAACAGGATCGACCCGTGTTCCACCGCATGCTCCATCCCCATCGCGTTCAGCATGTCGGGGGCGAAGGTCAGGTCGATCTTCTCGGCCCCGCCAATCGCCGTTGCGACGCTGGGTCGGGTCATCCGGTCCCAGTCGATCACCCAGTGATCCGGCAACTGCAGCGTCGCAGCCCCTGGCTTCCCCATGTTGCGGTGCGTCGTGAAATCGAAAAGCTGCCCCAGCGTCGCGCCCTCGGGCCGCAAGTGCGCCCCGACCCCGAAATTCGCGTTGAAATCATAGGCCGCCCCGACCATCGAATGCCCGAAGCGGAAGGCCGCCGTGGTGAATTCAAGTGGCACGGTCCGCGCGGCGTCGAGCTTCTGCGGTCGCTCGGCCCAAGGAACAGTCTGCGCCGAGCGGGACAGAAGGTTGCGCAGGTAGTCATGCAGGATCAGCCAATGGTAATGCAGCGTCACCAGCTGCCGCGCAGCCTCAAAGCACTCCTTGGGCGAGGTATTCTCGCCTTCCAGCGCAGCGACGGCTTTGTTGTGGAACAGAAGCAACGCCAGATGCAGCTGGCTGACCACGAGGTTCTCGTCATTGCGGTGGTCGGCGATCAGCGGCGCACCCTCCCGCCGCAGGATGTCCCGCGCGCCCGTCTCGTGGTGCACCAGTCCCGGGTCTTTCAGCATGTCCTTGAAGACCTGATCCACCTCGCGCCGGGTGACGCCCAGACGAAAGCGCTTGCCATCCGGCTCGTACAGCGCCCGGGTCCGCGGCTCGGCACTGTCCGGACCGTCGCCATAAAGACTGTCCAGCGCCAGGGGATTGGCCTGCTCGTTGACGAAGTGCTTCAGGATGACCTCGGCCTTCGCCCGCCGCGCACGATCCAGTCCGGGCGGGTCGATCGTGACGATGACTCCCACGGCCTTGGGCGGGTCCGGACGGGTGACCACATCGCCCACCGGGGCCGAAATGTCGTGGTTCACGAACTGGCCGAAATAGGTATAGACCGGCGGCAACCGCATCGGCAGGACCTGCATACGGCTCAGCGGGGTGCGGCTGGCCTCCTCGAACGCCTTCAGACGGTTGAACGTTTCCGCCGGTGTCGTTCCCGCAAAGCAGCCCACCCGATCGTCCTTGGCCAGATGGGGAAAGCGGTAGCGATAGCGCGACTGCGACTTCGGGTTCACCGCCGTCTCAAGAAGCGCTGGACCCGGGGCAGCGGGTCCGAACAGCGAATGCGGGCTGGTGATTGGTGACATGGGGTGCCTCGTTTAATCTGATGTCAGAAGGGTTCGGGCAAATGAAGGCGGGGCTGTCCGGGACAAAGCCGGGCAAAACGCGGGGTGTCGGTCCGGCCGCGCATCGCGCAAAGACCGGGCACGACCACACGCATCGCCGGCATCGGATCCCCCGGAAGCGTCATCTCGACCGCCAGGGCGCGGTGGCCAAGACTGGACAGGCGGGTCAGAAGGTCCGGCGTCGCGAGGGGCGCTGATGGCCGCGCGGGGCCAGGCTGAAACTGCGGCCCCTCGGTCATCGAGGCCTGGGCGATCCAGTCCAGCGCTTCGGGGTCGCCAACCTCGCCCGCAAGCTCCAGGCTGACTTCGGTCTGCACCATTTCGGTCACCGCGGCCAATGCGGCATCCGCCAGAACAGGTCGCGCAGCGGACCCCATCGCCACGATCCGGCCATCGGCACCGGCCGCGACCGCGACCACCACGGGCAGGCCGATGTCCGTCGTGATGTCCAGAAGTCGCGTTACCCGGGGCCGCTGGTGCAGCCACCAGAACAGCCGCGGCTGGTGCGTGTCGATCACGTCCAGCGCCACGGCACTGCCCTGCCGGTTGCCATGCCACCACAGCGCCACGGCATCGCGCTCGACGCATTCCCACAGCGCCGTTGCCACCGCACTGTCACGGGTCGCACCGACCGCACAGCCGCTCGAACTTGCGTCCTCCTGCAGGGGCTCTGACAGGACGGCCGCGCTGTCCAGAAACACGCTTTGCGCCGGGACCGGGACGGCCTCACCCGTCACAAGGTCCGTCGCAGTCACGACGGCCAGACCATCCCGCCGGGGCAGGCCCTGCAGGTCGGCCAGATGGTGCTGTGCCAGGCTGGCGCGCAGCTCCAGCGCCTCGGCCCCGGCTGCCAGCATCGCCCGCTGCAGGGTCATGCCGCGCCCGGCCGGAAGCCGTGGCTTCAGCCCGGTCACGCCTTCATCCGTCGGAAGGGCAGTCGCCAGAAACAGCGGCGCATCAGGCAGGTCCAGCGGCATGATCCGGAAATCATTTGCCAAGGCCCGCGACAGCCGATCAATCATCTCAGCGGGGTTTTGCTTCATGCAGCCATTCAAGGCAGGATGGTCACAGGGATCAAGTTCGGAATCAGACGCCCTTTCCCCATTTCACGCTGGCATCACGATCCGGCGGAATAGTGGGGCGCAGACGTGACGTAGAAGCGGACCAACCAGAATGGGAGTGACAACGGTATGGCGGGATTCTTTAACCTGAAGAACAGTTCTCTGGCCGATCAGAAGAAGACCGGAGAGGCAATCATCAAGGTCAGCGAAAGCGTTTTCGACAACTCTCCGACCTCTGAATGGCGGAAGTTCAACGCCGACACGCGCGGATGGCTGCACAAGAAAGGCTATCGTTATGAGGGCCCGGGTGCCGGTCCGAACGGCGAGATTCCTGACAGCATCGAGATCGTTCCGGTCTATGACACGCCGAACCGGATGCATGTGAGGGTGCCGTGGGTGGGTGATCTGACGCCCACGCCTGTCGTTCAGGACGAGTCGACCTATGGCACCACGGACGACGTGCGCTTCAAGGTGGTGCTGGCGCGGTATTTCATGCGCAAGTGCAGATAGTCATCCTTCGGCGTAGACTTGCCCGGCGGCCAACTGGCGGGCAAGTCTCAGGCCCTTGAGCAGGCTTTGCTGGCCCTTTGGCCAATGGATTGGCAAGACTTCCATGATCCAGTTTTCCAGATCGTTGTCTTCCGCCCGCCCAGTGCCTTCCCATTTCGAGGCCGTCAGCGAGGCGAAGTAACTGTAGGCGGTCCCGGCTTCGACGTTACGGCCCAGCAAAGCCCAGGCGGCGGCGGCCAGGGCCGAGCGATCCGGAAAGCCCTCATAGCACTTCTCGACCGTTTCGATCGTCGCCTCATAGTCGGCATCAAGAAACTGAATCGCCGAAAGATAGTCGGTGTAATACTCGGGATAGACCGGGTTCATCTGGACCGCTTTCGCGGCGTGGCCTTTCGCATCGTCGATATGTCCAAGGAAGGCCAGACCGCAGGCGGCGGCAATCAGGGCCTCGGCATCGTTCGGGTTCAGGTCGACTGCCATCCGGAAGTGCGTGTTCGCGCGCTCGGGCGACTTTGCGATCAGCCAGTTCCAGGCCATGCTGATGTGGCAGCGTGGATCATAGGGGTCCAGCGCAATGGCCTCGCGGGCGTGCCTGAAGGCCGCCGCACAATCGAGCTTGCGATTGGGATAGCCCGGCCGGACCAGACTGCGGCTGCACAGGATCTGCGCCAGGCTCGCGTGGCTTCCGGCAAGGCCAGGGTCAAGCTCGATGGCGCGCAGGAACATCGCCTCGGCCTCGGCATCGGCCTCGGCCGACCAAAGGCGCGACAACTGGTGCCCCTTCAACCAAAGGTCATAGGCGACCGGGTTCCCCGGCGTCGAACGGGCATGGCGCAACAGGGTGATGTGGTTGACCTGGCTGGCTAGGTGTGCCGCCACAGCGCCCGCGACCGACGAGCTGACCTCCTGCAGGTCGTGTTCTCTCACCGGGTAAAGCTCGGACCAGACCTCGCTGCCATCGCGGCAATCGATCAGCGTCACGAACAGCTTGCCCTCGCCCGTGCGCCAGTCCAGCACGCAGTCGACCGCGAAGTCCGCGTCGATGACCTGGCCCACGGCCGTGAAATCGACAGCAGTGGCCGATTCAAACCCGATGGACGGCCAGGGGATCACGATCCAGCAACGAAAGCGCGACAGGCAGGATTTGGCCAGGAAGGCAAAGCCCTCGCCCAGATAGTCCTTGCTGGCGTCCGTGTAGCGCGTCAGCGGCGGGCGGATGGTGATCCGGGGCGGGCCACTGCGGGACAGGGTACCAAGCTTCATGGCAGGCAGGTTTGCGGCCCGCTGCAGCGACACCTCTCCCGACTTGATCGCGACCAGAAGCTCGTTCGACGCTTCGCTCGGTTCGCTGTCCAGCTCTTCTTCCAGCGCATTTTCCAAGAGGCCGTACTGCCGAAGCGCGGCAGACTGGTCGCCCCGCTGGGCGTGGAACCGCATGATGAACTGATGCGCCAACTCGTGGCTGGGCTCGATCCGTACCAGTTCCTCGGCCACGCGGGTATCGGTGAAAGTGGCGGTCGCAATCAGCTTTTCCAGCTGGTCGGTCAGGGCACCGGTCAGGATCGACCGCAACTGCGACCGTTCGATCTGCAGCCAGGCCTCGAAGACCGGGGCGCTTGGCTGGGCGGGGCCGAAAAGCTCGCCCTGCCAAAGGGCGGCCGCCGCAATCAGCGCAGCCTGGTCATGCGCGCCCGTCGCAAGGAGCTCGCGAAAGCGGCGGACGTCGACGTCGAAGGCAGCCCCCTTCAGCCCGACCGAAAAGCGGTCGGCTTCGACCACATCCTCGCCATCCGGCCCCAGCACCTCGCGCAGTTCCCGCAGCGCCTGGCGCAGGCTGCTGCGGGCCAGCGCTTCCGGCGCGGGGTCCCAAAGAAGCGACGCCAACTGCTCGCGGTTCATCCGGTTTCCCGGGCTCAGCAGCAAAAGACCCAGAAGCAGCCGTGTCTTGCGGGTGCGAAACGTCACCTCTTCCCCGGTCGCGATGCGCGCGACCCGGCAGGAGCCGAGGAGGTTGACGTGAAACCGGAACATGAAAAGGGGCCCCAAGACTGACTTCGTTGACGATGCACACAGAGCGCGACGCTTTCAACCTGCGAAGCTGTTGAGGTCCAGTCGAACTTGGCCGTTGTGGCCCATGGGATGCGCCCGCCCGGTGTGCAGTCAGCCGTTCAGAAACGGCGTGGCTTTCATTGTCGAAGGCACCGCCACCCCCATCCGCGTCAGGATTGACGGCGCCAGCGCCAGTTGATCCAGAACATGATCTTCGGGCGGCAAGGCACTGTTTCCGAAATAATAAAACGCAAAGTCGCGCTGGTCTTCGCCGGTCCCGCCATGATGCCCCCGCGTGTCCTGCCCGTGGTCGGCGGTGACGATGACCTCATACCCGTTCTGCCGCCAGCGGTGCAGGAACGGGGCGAGCGTGCCGTCCATGCGGTAGCAGGCGTCGTCCATTTCTTCGCAATCGTGGTAGAAACGATGGCCCAGGCTGTCCAGGGTGCAACTGTGCAGGATGCCGTAGTCAATTGATTTCACTTCGCAAAGCCGGGTGAGCGTGCCGAAGAGATCATAATCGGCCGGGGTCACCTGGTTGTAGCTGCTGTCGCGATGCATGGTGTGAAACCGGCCATGAGTGATCGGGCCGCCGGGTTCGTCATATTCGATGTCCCGCACGACATCGAAGGGCGCACGGTTGAAAAATTCGCTCCAGTAACTGTGGGTGACCGCCCCGGTCACCTTCCCCGCGCCAGTCAAGGCACTGAAAACATCGGGAAATTCCAATCGCCGGATGTCGGCGTTGGCCCATATCCCATGCACCTGCGGCGAAAGCCCCGTGTGGATCGACGCGTAGCAGGAGGCCGAGGTCGACGGCAGGACCGCCCGCATCCGCCGCACCCGGGCCTCGCCGCTGTCCACCCAGCCTTCAAGGTTGCCGAACAGGCGCCGCCAGTTCCGGTACGGCACACCGTCCAGAATGAGGAGAAGAAGCTTGGTCATGTCGTAGGTCCGTCTTGCATGTCTATGTCTTACATCGGAATTTTCAAGAATTCCGGTAAGAAGCCTTCAAAGGCTCCTGCGCGATCTCTTTGCAGAAATCGCCTTGGGCCATCAGTTCCCCGCGCTTTCCATCTTCCGGTGCGCGATCACCTCTTCCAGCCAGCCCTGCTCCATCTCGGGCACCGACGACAACAGAAGATCGGTGTAATCGTCGAAGGGCGGCGTCAGCACATCCGACTTCTGCCCGTAGCGCACGACGGCACCCTTGAACATCACCGCGATCTTGTCGGCGATGGCCTTCACCGTCGCGAGGTCATGCGTGATGAAGAGGTAGGCCACATGGGCCTCGGCCTGCAGGTTCAACAAGAGCTTCAGGATCCCATCCGCCACCAGCGGGTCCAGCGCCGAGGTCACCTCGTCGCAGATGATCAGCTTGGGGTTCGCAGCCAGCGCCCGCGCGATGCAGACCCGCTGCTTCTGGCCGCCCGACAGTTCCGCCGGATAGCGGTCGGCGAAACCCTTGCCCATCTCGATCTGGTCCAACAGATCTTGCACCCGCTTGTCGCGCGCCTCGCCCTTCAGACCGAAGTAAAACTCCAGTGGCCGCCCGATGATCGTGCCGACCGTCTGCCGCGGATTCATCGCGGTATCGGCCATCTGGTAGATCATCTGGATCTCGCGCAGGTCGTCCTTCGTGCGGCCCGCAAGATCCGCCGACAACGTCCGCCCGGCAAAGGTGATCCGGCCTTGGGTCGGAGGCAGAAGCCCGGTGATCGCGCGGGCCAGCGTGGATTTGCCCGAGCCGCTTTCCCCCACGACCGCCAGCGTCTGTCCGGCAGGCAGATCGACCGAGACATTCTTCAGCACGTCAAAGCTGGTGCCCCGGTATCGGGCCGTGATGTTCTGCACCTGCAGGACAGGCGCCGCGGGCTGCTTTTCGGTATGGTCCAGGCTGCGGACCGAAACCAGCGCCTTGGTATAGTCCTGCGCGGGGCGGTGAATGATCTGCCCGGTCTCGCCCAGCTCCACCATCCTGCCGTGGCGCAGCACCATGATGTCGTCGGCAACCTGCGCCACCACGGCAAGGTCATGGGTGATGTAAAGGGCGGCTACTTGAGTGTCGCGGATCGCCTCCTTGATCGCGGCCAGGACGTCGATCTGGGTCGTCACGTCCAGTGCGGTGGTCGGTTCATCGAAGATCACCAAGTCGGGCTTCGGGCACAGCGCCATTGCCGTCATGCAGCGCTGCAACTGCCCGCCGGAGACCTGATGCGGATACCGGTTGCCGATGGTTTCCGGGTTCGGCAGGCCCAGCTTGCGGAACAAGGCCACCGCCCGCGTCTCGGCCTCGGGCTTGGTCAACAGCCCGTGCGAAAGCGAGCTTTCGATCACCTGCTCCATGATCTGCTTGGCCGGGTTGAAGCTCGCAGCCGCGGATTGCGAGACGTAGGTCACTTCGCGGCCCCGCAGCGCGCGCAAGGCCTTGGCGTCCGCCAGCCGGATTTCCCGACCGTTCAGATGGATCGTGCCCCCGGTCAGCCGCACTCCGCCGCGGCCATAGGCCATCGCCGACAGGCCGATGGTCGACTTGCCCGCGCCGGATTCGCCGATCAGTCCCAGAACCCGGCCCCGTTGCAGCGTCAGGTCGACACCATGCACCAAGGTCACGTTCTTCGGGGGCTCGCCCGGCGGGTAGGATGTGGCCTCGATCACAAGGCCCTTGATCTGCAACAGGGGATCAGCCACCGCGGCCTCCTTTCAGGCTGGAGGTGCGGGTCAGGATCCAGTCCGCAACAAGGTTCACGCTGATCGCCAGGGCCGCGATGGCGGCGGCAGGCAGCAGGGCTGCGGATTTGCCGTAGATCAGGCCATCCTTGTTTTCCTTCACCATGCCACCCCAATCCGACAGCGGCGGCTGGATGCCAAGGCCCAGGAACGACAGCGTCGAGATGAACAGGACCGCGAAGATGAAACGCAGGCCGAACTCGGCGACGAGGGGGGAAAGCGCGTTGGGCAAGATTTCCCGGAAGATGACCCAGCCACCCTTCTCGCCGCGCAAGCGTGCCGCCTCGACATAGTCCATCACCGTGATGTCCACGGCCACGGCACGGGACAGGCGGAACACCCGGGTGCTGTCGAGAATGCCCATGACCAGGATCAGGACGGTCAGGTTCAAGGGCAGAACTGACAGCATGACCAGCGCCACGATCAGCGAGGGGACTGCCATCATCAGATCGACAATCCGCGACAAAAGCTGGTCGATCCAGCCGCCCTTCACTGCGGCAAGAAAGCCAAGAAACGCGCCCAGCGAGAAGGCCAGAATGGACGAGGCAAGCGCCACGAAGATCGTGATCTGCGCGCCATATATCAGCCGCGACAGGATATCGCGGCCAATGGTGTCAGTCCCAAGCCAGAACTGCGCCGAAGGTGCCTCCCATTGCCCGCCCGAGACATCCTCGATCGGGTAGGGGGCAATCCACTGCGCGAAAATCGCGACGAAGAGGAAAGTGCAGGTCAGGATCAGGCCGATCAGGGCGGAAATTGGCATCCTCATTTCGGGTGCCTCAAACGTGGGTTGGCCAGGATGCCGATGATGTCCGCCAACATGTTCAGGAAGATGTAGACGGCGGCGAAGATCAGGCCGACCGCCTGCACCACCGGAAGGTCGCGCTTGGTGACATGGTCGACAAGGTATTGGCCAAGGGCGTTGTAGCCGAAGACCACTTCAACCACGACGACGCCGACGACAAGGTAAGCGAGGTTCAGCATCACGACGCTGACGACCGGGGCGATGGCATTCGGGAAGGCGTGGCGCCAGATGATCGTCATCGGCGACAGGCCCTTCAGCTCGGCCGTCTCGATATAGGCCGATTGCATGACGTTCAGGATCGCCGCTCGGGTCATCCGCATCATGTGCGCAAGGACCACAAGCACCAGCACGATGACGGGCAGGGCGACGGCGTTCAGCTTGGCCCAGAAGGTCATGCCCGGAAAGACCATCGCGACCGGCTGGAAGATCGGGATTGCCTGAGTGAACAGGAAGATGACGAAATAGGCCGCGACGAATTCGGGCAGGCTGATCGTGGTCAGCGTGACCCCCGAGATCAGCTTGTCCGGCCAGCGCCCGGCATAGCGGGCGGCGATGAGGCCAAGGAAGATCGCCAGCGGTACAGCAATGACAGCGGCGCATCCGGCAAGGAACAGGGTGTTCCCCAGCCGCTGCCCGATCGCCTGCGCGATGTCGACCCCGTTCGTCAGGGCGGTCCCCAGATCGCCGGTCAGCACCCCTCCCAGCCACTGGAAATACCGGGTCAGGGGCGGGTCGTTCAGCCCCAGCTTCTCGCGCAGATTTGCCAGCGCCTCCGGCGTGGCCTGCTGGCCGAGGATCGCCTGGGCAGTGTCGCCGGGAAGGGCTTCCACGCCAAGGAAGATCACGGCCGAGACGGCAAGCAGCAGAAGGAGGCCCAGCGCAATGCGCTGGACCAGAAGTTTCAGGATCGGGTGCACGGCCTTATGCCAGCCAGCACTTGAGAAGGGCCTTGCCGTTCATCAACTCGCCATTCGGGTCGGGGTTCCAGCCGGCAACTTCCTCGCGGCGGGCTTCGACCCAGTCGTTGAACATCGGCAGGATCAGGCCACCCTCATCGCGCAGGATGTTGGCCATCTCCGAATAGGTCGCCTTGCGCTTGCCCTCGTCCAGTTCGGCGCGCGCGGCAATCAGCAGCTCGTCGAACTTGGCGTTCTTGAACTTGGTGTCGTTCCATTCCGCGGTCGAGACATAGGCGGTCGAATACATCTGGTCCTGCACCGGACGCCCGCCCCAGTAGCTGGCGCAGAAGGGCTGCACGTTCCAGACGTTCGACCAGTAGCCATCATCGGGCTCAAGCTGGACCTGCAGCGGAATGCCCGCCGCATTGGCCGAGGCCGCAAACAGGTTCGCTGCGTCCACTGCGCCCGGGAAAGCGCCGGGGGCGGTGCGGAGGATGATCGGGCTGCCGTCATGTCCGGACTTCTTGTAATGCTCGGCGGCCAACGCGGCATCATATTCGCGCTGCGGGATGGTGTCGTCGAACATCGGATAGGCCGCGTTGATCGGGAAGTCGTTCCCGATCGCCCCAAGCCCGCCCAGGATCTTCTCGACCTGCTCCTGCCGGTTGATCGCCAGCTTCAGCGCCATCCGCATGTCGTTGTTGTCGAAGGGTGCCTTGTCGACATGCATGATGAAGACATAGTGGCCCCGACCCGGAGCATGCTCGATGGTGATGCCCGCGGCACCCTTCAGAAGCTCCACGATCTTGGGGTCGACCCGGTTCATCATGTGGATCTGGCCCGAGGTCAGCGCCGCCGTCCGCGCGGTGTTGTCGTTGATCACGATGATCTCGACTTCGTCGGCATGGGCACCGTTCGCCGCATCCCAGTAGTTCGCATGACGCTCGAACACATGGCGGACGCCCGGTTCGTTGGCCTTGACCTTGTAGGCCCCGGCCCCGATGCCGGCAGTCGGGTTGTCGATGCCGCCGCCCGGCTGGATCACCAGGTGATAGTCGGCCATGAGGTAGGGCAGGTCGGCGTTGCCGGACGCCATCTTGAGGGTGACCATGTCACCTTCGGCAACCATTTCGGTGATGCCCTGCACGATCCCCAGCGCACCCGACTGCGACTTTTCGTCGGTGTGGCGCTTCAGCGTCGCGACCACGTCTTCCGCCGTCACGGTCTTGCCGTCATGGAATTCGACGCCCTGGCGGATCTTGAACTTCCACTCGGTCGCATCGGCGTTCGAGCTGATCTCTTCGGCAATGCGGTAGTCGATGGTGTTGTCGGGGGCGACGTCCACCAGCATTTCGCCCCAGGTCATGTTGACCGCAAACGGGACTTCCGACGCAGCCAGTGCCGGGTCGAGGCTGTTGGTCGATTCACCGCCCTGCATCCCGGCGCGCAGCACGCCGCCTTTCTTGGCCTGGGCCTGCGCGGCCTTGCCGAAAAGCGCCGAGGCCAACCCCGCCGATACCCCAAGCGCCGTGGTCCGGCCGACAAACTCGCGCCGCGTCATCCGACCGGCCTTCGCTTGCGCCACCATCCAGTCCAGCTGGTTCACCTTGTCGTTCATCGTCGTCTCCCTGGTGTGGTCCCCGTGCCGGGGATTCTTTTGTTGACTGTAGAATCAATAAACCGCGTGAATCCCCGTCGGGCAACAGTTTTCGTTCAGACGAACTGGCGTTCGACCTCTTCGTCCCAGTGGCGCTCGAAGACGACCACCTCGCCCTCCCAGGCGGTCAGCCGGGCCTGCATCCGCAGATGTGTGGCAGTGGCGGTCATTTCGGCGCTGGCTTCGGTCCGCACGGCCCAGCTTCCGCGCGACAGTCGCTGTTCCCAGACATGGGTCGCGCGGGCCGACAAAGGATCGTCGGGGTGGATCTCCCAGCGCTCGGTCAGGCTTTCGCCAGAGACCAGACCATGGGTCAGGTTCTCGCGGTCGCCGCCGTCTTCCTCGACCACCAGCGTCTGCGTGCCGCGGATCATGTCGCGCTCGACAAAGCGCCGGCTGCGGCCCTCGCGGATCACCTTGTGCGCCCAGGGGGCGGCATGTTCGGCGGGGGGCGGGGTCCATTCACCGCTGTCGGCCCCCTTGTGGACCGGCAAAGTCAGGCTGCCACCAGTCAGCGTCAGCGTTGCAGCCTCGGGCGAGGGCCAGACAAAGGGCCAGTAGGTCGTTGACAGGGCGAGGCGCACTCGATGCCCTGCCGCCAGCCGATAGCCCATCTGGTCAAGGGCAAAACGGACCTCCACCTCCCGCCCCGGCACCATCGGGACCGGCGCCTCGCGGCTTTCGCGATGGCAAAGGTTCAGCATGCCATGCGCGATCCGGACCGATGATCCGTCCGGCGCAACATCGCAAAGCCGCGCTACGACAAAGGCCAAGGGCTTGTCAGATGACAGCCGCAGGCGCAGCTCTGCCGCGCCCAGAAGCTGCAGGTCCTCGGCCAGCACCTCGCCGTCAAAGCACAGCGACAGCGCATCATCTGCCGCCTGATCCCCCGGCATCTCGGCATTCAGGCCCATCGGGAAGAACTCGCCCGCGTCCAGCCCAAGGTGCTGCGGCGTCGAACAACCCAAGGAAAACGCCGCCCCGCCTTCTGTCCCGAGGAATCCACCAGAAGTCAGATGCAGAACCGTCGGCGTCACACGGGCGGATGGCCAGGTTGCCTCAGCCACCCAATGCCCCGCACGGGTTGCCGGGCTCGCATTCGGCGGCTCGGAATGCAGGACGTATGCGCGGTAGGCCGGATCGGTCTCGGCCCCATTTTCTGCGCCCTTCAGCCAGCGGTCCCACCACCGAAGCGCCATTTGCAGGAACCCGACCTGCGGCCCCGGCACTGCGGTATGGGGGTATTGGTGGACCCACGGCCCGACCACGCCCTTCACTGGCGCAGGCGCATGTTCGACCAGCGCCGCCACGGTGTTCATGTAGTTGTCGGCCCAGCCGCCCCAGATCATCGCGGGCACGCGGTTGCGTCCCCAGTCCTCGCCAACCGACCCGTGTTTCCAATAATCATCCCGCGCCTGATGTGCCGCCCAACCCGGCGCCAGCCAGGGTTCCGCTTCCAGCCGCCGCAGCCAGTCATCCCGCCAGTCGTTGCGCAGGATCGGATCGGCCGGGCGCGAGGAATAGGCCAGCATCACCGCGCCCCAGCCGAAATTCTCGCCCAGCAGGCAGCCGCCCTTGAAATGGATGTCATCGGCAAAGCGGTCGGTGGTCGCGCAGACCGAAACCACGGCTTTCAGCGCCGAAGGGCCGTTGAAGGCGGCCTGCAAGCAGTTGAACCCGCCCCAGGATTTGCCCATCATCCCGACCGAGCCGCTGCACCAGGGCTGGCGCGACAGCCAATCGATGACGGCAACCGCATCATTCATCTCTTGCGGGCTGTATTCATCGTCCATCAGCCCGCCGCTGTCGCCATTGCCGCGCATGTCGACCCGGACTGCGGCATAGCCATGCCCGGCAAAGTAGGGATGCATCATCTCGTCGCGCGGCAGCGTTCCGTCGCGCTTGCGATAGGGAATGTATTCCAGAATCGCCGGGACCGGCCGGGTGGCTGCATCCTTGGGCATCCAGACCCTTGCGGAAAGCCGGGTGCCGTCCGGCATCGGAATGCCAAGGTCCTCGGTCTCGGTGACGGCAAAGGGAAAGTCGCTGCGGATCGTCACGAAGTCCCTCCGATTCTTCTTGCTCCATCCGATATTGTTCAATCGTGCAATTCAAGCCTTTTGTCTGCTGGGCTCTCAGGCCTCTGCCAGATGCCATCTTCCCCCTGCCGGTGAGTGGGACGCGGCCGGGTGTCATAGAAGGGGCCCCGGGCAGACCTTAACAAACCCTGAACGCCCGCAGATAAAGTATTGATTTTCTATGATAATGCAGTTTTGTCCACTGTGGACACTTCGCCTGTTCACCCCTGCACAGCCCCCGCGCGGAAGGATCGGGATGAAATTCCGGGGCCGCGGGTCTACCTTGTTTTCCAAAGGAGACCCGCCCCATGTGGAACCCGCTGCTCGACCCCTCGATCCCGATCGGTGATGCCGTCGACGCGATCGAGACCGTCATCGTCCCCCGCGCCCGCGACCTCGGCGGCTTCGAGGTCCGTCGCGCGCTCCCCTCCGCCCAGCGGCAGATGGTGGGGCCCTTCATCTTCTTCGATCAGATGGGCCCGGCCGAGTTCCTGACCGGCACCGGCATCGACGTCCGCCCGCACCCCCACATCGGGCTCGGGACGGTCACCTACCTGATGAAGGGCCGCCTCCACCACCGCGATAGCCTTGGAACCGACGCCTGGATCGAACCCGGAGCCGTCAACTGGATGCTGGCGGGGCTGGGGATCACCCATTCCGAACGGACGGACGGTGAGGCCCGCAAGGCCCCCCTGTCGATGTTCGGCCTGCAGACCTGGCTCGCCCTCCCGAAGGACCGCGAGGACGACGCGGCCGGGTTCATCCATTTGGGGAAGGAGCGGCTTCCCGAACTGGAAGGCGAGGGGAAACAGGTCCGCCTCATCCTGGGCCACGCTTGGGGAGAACGGGTCGCCCTAGACATGCCGTCCGAGGTCTTCTACGCCGACGCCCGCCTCGCCCCCGGCGCCTCCATCCCCCTCCCCGACGACCACGAGGACCGGGGGGTCTACATCCTGGACGGCGAGGTCTCCTGCGCGGGCCAGGTCTTCGAGGCGGGCCGGATGCTGGTCTTCCGGCCGGGCGACCGGGTCTCGGTCCGGGCCGGGGACCAGGGCGCCCGTCTCATGCTGCTGGGGGGGGCCACAATGGACGGCCCGCGCTTCATCTGGTGGAACTTCGTCGCCTCCTCCCGCGAACGGATCGACGCCGCGCGCGAGGCCTGGCGGGCCGGAGACTGGCAGCACGGCCGGTTCACCCTCCCGCCCGGGGACGACGGCGAGTTCATCCCGGCCCCCGAGCGGTAATTCTCGCGGCCCCCCATTGACGGCCCCCGGGGAAGCGTCTAATCCGCCCTCCACGCGCGGTGGTAGCTCAGTTGGTTAGAGTACCGGCCTGTCACGCCGGGGGTCGCGGGTTCGAGCCCCGTCCACCGCGCCAG
>JBKDYO010000153.1:0-6261 GCA_046305855.1 Paracoccaceae bacterium | reverse complement strand
GCCGAGATCCCGCTGGAGCTGGTCGAAAACCAGACCCTGAAGATCCCGCTCGACCCCCGCGTCTTCACCGCCGCCTCCCTGGAGGTGCTGAAGTCCGGCAAGTTCGACCGCCGCCATGCCCGCAACATCGCCGGCTTCCTGAACGGCTGCACCCGGCTTCTAGATCTCGACTGCGGCATCGGCTTCGTCGCGCTGCGCGCCAAGGCCGCCAACCCCGACCTGCAGGTCACGATCCACGACGAAGGTCCTTCCCTCGTTCTGATGTCGCACCGCATTGCCGACCTGAATTTCCCGGACCCGACCGGCATCTCCTGGTCGAAAGCCACGCTCAACCCTGACGGCATCTGGTCCGGCCTGCACAAGCTCCTCGCAGGCGCGAAGCCCGAGGTGATCCGCCTCTCCGGCCCCCTTCTCCCGGCCGAGGCCTTCACCGAATCCGCCCTCACCGGCGTCCGCCGCATCCTCATCCCCTTCCTCGATCCCTCGGAAGTGACCGCTGCCCGCACCAAACTCGCCCCGGCCCTAGCCACACTCGGCTTCACCGAGGACATGAACGGCGAACCGAACGGCACGATCTACCTCCGCCGAGAATGATCCCGGGCGCTTGCGAGAGCGGCCCGCGATCCCTACTTTCCTGCGCAACGGTACAAGAACGACAGGGGAAACCATCCCCGAAGGGCAGGGAATGCGGGCGATTCTGGTCAGATGGAGCATCCTGAGGGCGCTTACGCTGGCGCTAGTGCTTGCCCTTACGCTGGCCCCTGCTGTCGAGGCTGTCCATCACGGACCGGGAACACTGGCCGCCGAGGCAGACCCCGACGCCCATTCGGGGGATCTGGACCATCACCATCCAGAGGCCCATCACGACGCCAGCGACCATGACCATGTCAGCGTTGCCCTTTTGATCGACTCCGGTGCCGACGACCACACGGACCCCGCACGCCAGGACCTCTCCGGATCCGTCGGGGCTGCAAGCTCTCCACCTGACGGACCCAGACGACCGCCGCGCCTTACGATGATCTGAAACGCCGCCCCCAAAGGGGCGGTCCGACAGTCTCATCAGTCAGGAAAAACACAATGGTTTCCAATCTCCGGACGCAGTGGCGTCCTCCCTTGCCCTGGCAGGTCCTGCTGGCGCTTGCCATCTGCCTTGCCGCCCTTTTCCTTGCCGGTGCAGCTTTTGCCCACAACGTCACCGAAGGCGACGCGGGCTATGTGCAAGAGGTGACGGGCTTCCGCCCCATCGCCTTCATCTATCTTGGCGCCAAGCACATGGTCACGGGCTATGACCATCTGCTCTTTCTCGCTGGGGTGATCTTCTTCCTGTACCGGGGTCGGGAGATCGCCACTTACGTCAGCCTCTTCGCCGTCGGCCATTCGATCACCATGATCGCTGGCGTCTGGTGGGAGATCGCCATCAACGCCTACATCATCGACGCGGTCATTGCGTTCTCGGTGGTCTACAAGGCGTTGGACAACCTCGGGGCCTTCCGCCTCTGGTTTGGCGTCCAGCCCGACACCAAGGCCGCGACGCTGGTCTTCGGGCTGCTGCATGGCTTTGGGCTTGCGACGAAGATCCAGGACTATGACATCTCGCCCGATGGGCTTCTGGGCAACCTGATCGCCTTCAACCTGGGGGTCGAGCTGGGCCAGTTGATGGCTCTGGCCCTGATCCTCTTGGCGATGACCCAGTGGCGGGCGCGCCCGGCCTTCGCGCGGCAGGCCTATGCCGCGAATGTCCTGATGATGGTGGCTGGCTTTGCCCTCATGGGCCTGCAGATCACTGGCTATTTCGTCGCCTGAAAGGAGGGCGCGTTCCATGACCAATCGTTACGACACATCGCTTCGGGCCGAGCCCCGCGCCTCCGTCCAGACCGTACCCGCCAGTCCCGGCGGCCTGATCCGGTCGACCCTGCTTGCCGCCGGGTCCGCAGGGGCAATCCTCGTCCTTTTCTGGCTGCCCGCCGAGTACGGGATAGACCCGACCGGGGTGGGCAGGCTGACCGGCCTGACCGAGATGGGCGAAATCAAGCAGCAGCTTGCCGCCGAGGCAGAGGCCGATGCCCTGGCCGCAGTAGCGCCGCTCCCCGCGCCAGCCCCGGCCGCCATTCCGCCCGAGATCCTCGCGCGACTTGATCGGATCGACGCCCAGCTTGCCGCCATCGCCGCCGTGATTGCCGCGCCGCCCAGCCTGACGGACCCCGCTCCCGAGGCCCCAGTGGCGGCGGAACCCATACCAGAGCAGACTGCCGCCACACCCGATCCCGTTGAGACGGCAATCGCCGAGGCCGCCGCCTCAGACTGGCGTGACGAGGTCAGCTATACCCTGAACCCCGGCGAGGGGATCGAGGTGAAGCTGGCGATGGAGGCCGGGCAAACCGCCCGCTACGCGTGGACGGCAAATGGCGGTGTGGTGAACTTTGACCTGCACGGTGACGGGGGTGGGCAGAAGATCAGCTACGAACAGGGCCGCGCCGTGCCTGAACTGGCCGGAGAGCTGACCGCCGCCTTCACCGGCAATCACGGCTGGTTCTGGCGCAACCGCAGCGACGCGCCCGTCACCGTGACCTTGCGCACCAGCGGCGCGTATCAGGAACTACGCGCGCCCTGATCACTCCGGGCCGGGGTGCAGATGGCCTCTTGCACCCCGGTCGTATTCGCCTATCTTCGCCCATACCTCGGGGTGCCTGGCAACAGGCTGAGATGCGAAAGCGAACCCGTCGAACCTGAACCGGATCATACCGGCGGAGGGAAGGTGCATGGGTTTCTCCATCCCCGACCAATCCGTCGCAACATGGAGAAAATGATGCAAAAACAACTCCTTGCTGCGGGCCTTCTGACTTTGGCGCTTCCCGCCATGGCCGAAACGCCTGTCCTGACTGTCCTGACCTACGACAGCTTCACCTCGGAATGGGGCCCCGGTCCCGCTGTGGAAAAGGCGTTCGAGGCGACCTGCGCCTGCGATCTGCAGTTCGTCCCGGCAGGCGACGGCGCCGCTCTCCTTGCCCGTGTCCAGCTGGAAGGTGCGGCCTCGGACGCAGACGTGGTCCTCGGCCTCGACACCAGCCTCACCGCCGCTGCAACCGCCACGCAACTCTTTGCGCCGCATGGGAAAACCCCGACGACGAACTTGCCTGTGGAATTCGCGGACCCCAACTTCCTGCCCTTCGACTGGGGCTGGTTCGCCTTCGTCTATGACAAGACCAAGGTCGCCGAGGCCCCGAAAACCTTCGAGGCGCTCGCCACCTCCGACCTCAAGATCGTGATCCAAGACCCCCGCTCCTCCACTCCCGGACTTGGCTTGCTGCTCTGGGTGAAAGCAGCCTATGGCGACAAGTCCGCCGACGTCTGGAAAGCCCTCTCCGACAACATCGTCACCGTCACCCCCGGCTGGTCCGAGGCCTACGGCCTGTTCCTGGAGGGCGAGGCCGACTTGGTCCTGTCCTACACCACCAGCCCGGCCTACCACCTGCTGGCCGAAAGCGATGATACGAAGGCTGCGGCTCTGTTCGACGAAGGCCACTACATGCAGATCGAAGTCGCCGGGAAGCTGGCGGCAACCGACCAGCCAGAGCTTGCCGACACGTTCCTCGACTTCATGCTGACCGATGCTTTTCAGTCCGTGATCCCGCAGACCAACTGGATGTACCCCGCGGTCATCCCGTCGGCAGGCCTGCCCGATGGCTTCGACGCCTTCCGCCCGGCGAAGTCCCTCCTTCTGTCGCCTGCGGACGCGCAAGCCACCCGCGACGAGGCACTGGCCGAATGGCAAGCCGCACTCGCCCGCTAAGGCTAGCCACGCCGGCGCTGGCAGTTCTGCTGCTGGCGCTGGTCCTGGCCCCCGTCGCCGCCGTGGCGTGGCGCGGGGCGGGCCTTTCGCTTGCCCCAGCGGACTGGTCAGCCATTCGCTTCTCGGCCACGCAAGCCCTTCTTTCTGCAGCCTTTTCTACCCTGCTCGCAATTCCGGTCGCCCGCGCGCTGGCGCGTCGCCGTTTTCCCGGTCGCGGCCTCCTTATCACCCTGATGGGCGCGCCCTTCCTCCTGCCCGCAGTTGTCGCGGTGCTTGGTCTTCTGGCCGTCTTCGGCCGTTCGGGAGTTCTCAACACCGCCCTCATCGCCCTTGGCCTGCCACCGATCTCGATCTACGGCCTGCATGGCGTCGTTCTGGCGCATGTCTTCCTGAACTTGCCCCTCGCGACCCGGATGATCCTGCAGGGCTGGCTAGCCATCCCGTCCGAGCGCATCCGTCTTGCGCAGTCCCTGGGCTTCGGCCCATCCGAGACCTTTCGCCACCTTGAAGCCCCGATGCTACGCGAGGTGCTGCCGGGTGTTGCCATGGTGATTCTGGTGATCTGCCTGACCAGTTTTGCGGTCGTGATCACGCTGGGTGGCGGGCCCGGGGCGACGACGATCGAGCTGGCGATCTACCAGGCAGTGCGGTTCGAGTTCGACCTTGGTCGTGCTGCCGGATTGGCAGCCGTGCAATTGATGCTGGGCGGGCTGGCAGCACTTCTGGTCTGGAGGCTTAGCCGACCTGCAAGCTTTGGCGCGGGTCTGGACCGGGACCTGATGCTTAACGCCCCACCCGGCTGGCGGCACGTGGGCGACGTCGTCGCGCTGGCTTCGGTCGCTCTGTTCCTGGCCCTGCCACTTCTCGCGGTCACCCTTCGCGGGCTGCCGGGCCTCGCTGACCTGCCGCCCTCAGTCCTGCCTGCGGCCGCCCGATCCGTCCTCGTCGCGCTGATCTCGGCCCTTCTGGCCATTGCTGCGGCACTGGCATTGGCCCTGGCTTCGGCCAAAGGGACCCGCCCGCTGATCGAGGCGGCGGCGACGATACCGCTCGCCACCTCGGGCCTCGTCCTAGGCACAGGACTTTTCCTGCTGATCCAGCCCTTTGCGCCGCCAATGACCTTGGCCTTGCCTGTCACCATCCTGGTCAACGTGGCCCTGTCACTGCCCTACCTCTACCGCATCCTCTTGCCCGAAACCCGCGCGCTGCAGGATGACTACGGTCGCCTCGCCGACAGCCTGTCGCTGACCGGCTGGCCCCGCCTGCGCTGGCTGGTCCTGCCCCGCCTGGCCCGGCCCCTGGGTTTTGGCGCCGGGATCGCCGCTGCCCTGTCGATGGGCGACCTGGGCGTCATCGCCCTCTTCGCGGGGGAACAGCAGGCCACCCTGCCGCTTGTCGTAAGCCAGTTGACCGGAGCCTACCGGATGGAGGCCGCAGCCTCCGCCGCGCTGATCCTTGTCACCCTGTCCTTCGCCCTGTTCTGGGCTTTTGACGCCGGAGGCCGCCGTGCTGCAGCTTGACCACCTGACCTATGAGCAACCGGGCTTTCACCTGACAGCCGACTGGTCGGCAGACCCGGGCAGCCGCATCGCGATCATGGGGCCGTCGGGGGCTGGCAAGTCGACGCTCCTTTCCATGATCGCCGGCTTCTTGACCCCTTCCGGCGGCACGGTGCGCTGGATGGGGGCCGATCTGCAGGACGTTCCGCCAGGCGATCGGCCCCTCACCATCCTCTTCCAGGACCAGAACCTGTTTCCTCACCTGACCGTGGCGCAGAATGTCGGCCTTGGGTTGCGCCCCGACCTTCGGCTGGCCGAGGCAGATCACAGCCGCATCGCGCAGGCCTTGGATCGGGTCGGACTTGCCGGTCTTGGCGCCCGCCGTCCGGGGCAGCTTTCCGGGGGGCAGGCCAGCCGGGCCTCTCTGGCCCGCGCCCTGTTGCGTGCCCGGCCGATCCTGCTTCTGGACGAACCCTTTGCCGCTCTCGGACCTGCCCTTCGCCACGAGATGCTTGATCTGGTCCGCGAAGTTGCGGACGGGACGGGCGCGCTGGTGCTTATGGTGACGCACGACCCGGCCGATGCGCTTGCGCTGAACGGAAGGACGGCCTTCGTCGCCGACGGTATAGTCCACCCCCCGGTCCCGACCGCCGAGCTTTTGGATCATCCGACGCCAGCAGTTCAGGCCTATCTCGGCCGGAAATGAAAAACCCCGCCCAGTGGGCGGGGTTCATCATTTTGGTCTAGCGCGACAGATCAGGCGTGTTTCTTGCCCTTGATCCCGGCCCAGATCCGCTTGTTGGTCAGATACAGCAGCGTCGACAGCAGTGCGAGGAACAGAACGCTGATAAAGCCCGCGTTCTTGCGATCCATCAGTTTCGGCTCGGCGGCCCACATCAGGAAGGACGATACGTCCTCGGCCATGTGATGCACCGTGGCCGGATGGCCGTCGGCATAGGTCACCTGATCGTC
>JBKDYO010000152.1:0-5533 GCA_046305855.1 Paracoccaceae bacterium | reverse complement strand
GACCTATCAGGGCAACTGGGAGGCCGGGGTGATCTCGGGCCAGGGCCGGGCGACCTATGTCGGCGGCAAGGTCTACGAAGGTGCGTTCAAGAACGCGAAGCCCCAGGGCACGGGTCTGATGACCTATCCGGACGGCTACCGTTATGAGGGCGACTGGGTCGACGGTCAGCGCGAAGGCGTGGGGGCCGCGGTCTATCCCGATGGCAGCCTTTACAAGGGCACGTTCAAGGCGGGCCTGCGCAATGGCGAGGGCGAGTTCTCGACGACCGACGGGTTCAAATACGTCGGCCAGTGGGTCGCGGGCGTGATCGAAGGCCGCGGTGTGGCGACCTATCCGGGCGGCGACGTCTACGAGGGGATGTTCAAGGCCGGTCGGCGCGAAGGCCAGGGCAAGCTGACCTACGCCAGCGGCGAAGTGGCCGAGGGGGTGTGGCAGAACGGAGTTCTCACGGCCCCGCCAGAGGCTCCGGCAGAGGCGGCTCCGGCAGAGGGCACGGTCCCGGAAGAGCCAGTAGAGGGTGCGGCACCGGCGGAACCCGCGACCAATCCGTAGGACGGGGTTTATCCCGGCTCTCCCCGACGTCCGCCATTATCGTAGGGTGCGCTACAGCGCACCGTTCCGACCCGAAACACCGAATAGTCATCTAGGAAAAAAGTCCTTTTGAATCCATAGACTACCCACACGGGAGACTCAAATGACGGCAAATCCTTCGCAGCAGTTCGATTTGTCCTGGCCTGCTTGGGTATTGCACATATCGTAGGTTTTGTTCTGGGGATCATAAACGAGCATCAACCTCTCCCTTACTGGTTGTTCCCTGTCGTTTTCGTGGCCCTCGTCTCACTCTTAAGTGCGCTAGAAAGACGGCACAGGTCCGACCGCTAGGGTGCGCTACAGCGCGCCGCTGTTTACGCAACAAAGGGCAACGCCCGGCCGCCGGGTGGGCGAACCCCGCTCGTTCTAGGCGCTTTATGGTTCAACCCCTCCCACCGCAGTTCGAGGCGATACGCCTCAAAGCGCCCGCCCGAGGGGGCGGTCGGGCGCTGCCCGGCGGCGCATTCGCGCCTTTATTCCGGGCGAAGGGGGCAACGGCCTACTGCCTAACTGGCTTCCCGCCTTCGCGGGAATGACCGCCCCCAACCCCGGTTAACACCTCCCTAACGCCCACAGCCAACCCCTTGAAATCCCTCACCTCCCCCTCCCTGTCCTGCGTGGACAGAGGGAGTCCCTTGTGGCCCCCGCCCTTTCAGAACGTCATCGTCACCCGATGCCCCGGGGCATGGGCCAGCCGCACCAAGGTGACCGGCCCCGCCGTCCCCTGCGTGGTCCGTTCCGCCACCAAGAGCGCCGTTCCAAGGGGGACACCCATCACCTCGGCCTCACGCGGGGTGGCAGGTTCAGCCAGGAAGGCGATGTCGCCGGACACGAGGCTGACATGGGTCACCAGCCATTCATTCACGCTGATCTCGGCGAAGTCAGGCGGGGGCGAGGGCAGGACGGCGGGGTTCAGCCAGCGGGTCTCCAGCACAAAGGGCCGCCCCCCGGCGAGGTGCAGCGTCTCCAGATAACGCAGCGGCTGGCCCTCCGGCAGGCCAAGGCGGGCCGTGACCGGCACCGGAGCCGATGTCATCCGGTCGGCCAGGAGCTTGAAGTCGTAAGGGAGGCCGCGGCCCACGACGTCAAGCCGGATCACCGGGATTTCCAGCCGGGCCCGCCGCACTGGCAGTTCCGCGACCCGTGTCCCGGCGCGTTTCTTTCGTTCGATCACCCCCGCTTCGGCCAGAGCGGTCAATGCCCGGTTCACGGTTGCGCGCGCCACACCGAACTCTTCGGCCAGTGCCTCTTCGCCCGGAATGAGCGCGCCCGGCGGCCAGTCGCGCGCGCGGATACGGCGCAGGACCTCGGCGCGGATCGCCTCCCAACCCTGCATCACAGGGTCTCACGCAAGCGGCGCATCGTGGTCCGGAACTCGGCCGCCACGCTGTCGCGGGCGACGTGCCGACCGTTCTGCACGATATGCCGGCCAGCCGACCACAGGTCGGTGACCAGCCCGTCACGGCCCGCGAAGATGAAGCCGTCGAGAAGCTGGTCGCCCGCAAGCCCCTCCAGCCGCAGATCGCCCGTATCCAGCGCCAGAAGGTCGGCCCACTGCCCCACGGCAATCGCCCCCGAAGCCCGCCCGGCCGCGGCGGCACCGCCCCTCGCCACCCCATCCCACAGAAGCCGCCCCGTCGAGCGCTGATCGGCCATCACCGCGCGGGCCTTCAGGCCAAGGCGCTGGGAATATTCGAGCATCCGCAGCTCTTCGGCCAAAGAAATCCGGACGTTGCTGTCGGTTCCGACCCCAAAGGCGCCCCCCGCGGCCAGCCAGCCGGGCCCGTCGAAGATCCCGTCGCCAAGGTTCGCCTCGGTCACCGGGCAGAGGCCTGCAACGGCTCCGGTCCGGGCCAGTCGTGCCGTTTCGTCCGCAGACATCTGCGTGGCATGGATCATGCACCAGCGCGGGTCGAGCGGCAGGTTCGCGCAGGCCCAGTCCACCGGTCGCGCGCCCCAGGCGGCCTCGACTTCGGTCACTTCGGCGCCCTGCTCGGCGATGTGGATATGCACGGGGCCGTCGGGCACCATCCCCGCCACGCGCGCCAGGGTTTCCCGGCTGACTGCCCGCAGAGAATGCGGAGCAACGCCAAGCGTGGCATCGGGCAAATCGTTCAGTGCTTTGCCTGCACCGTCCAGAACCCGGGCGTAGACCTCGGGCGACGATCCGAAGCGCAGCTGCCCCCCGGCCAGCGCCCGCCCGTCGACGCCGCCCTGCTCGTAGATGACCGGGAGGTGAGTCAGACCAAGACCTGTCTCGCGCGCGGCCTGCACGATCCGGCCCGACATCTCGGCCGGATCGGCATAGGTGCCGCCGCCGACCGGATGGTGCAGATAGTGGAACTCGCACAGGGAGGCGAAGCCCGCTTCGGCCATCTCGACCATCGCCTGCGCAGCGATGGCTTGCACGTCTTCCGGGCCAAGCCGTTCCAGAAAGCGGTACATCAGCGTGCGCCAGGTCCAGAAACTGTCCTGCCCCGCCGTCCTGCCTTCCGTCAGCCCGGCCATCGCGCGCTGAAACGTGTGGGAGTGCAGGTTCACCGGCGCAGGCAGGATCACGCCATGGCCCTGCACCGGCACGCCCTTTGTCACCTCGGCAATGCGGCCGTCTTCGACCCGGATGCGGGCGTCCTTGGCCCAGCCATCGGGCAAGAGAGCGGTGGCGGCGTGCAGGATCATGGCGACTCACTTGACTTGCATTATGTCTAGACATATTAGCCAAACCATCACCCATAAGGCAAGCTGATGCTCCTGACCCACGCCACCCTTGCGACGATGACGTCTGACGCAGGAACGGGCGACTACGGCCTGATCCCCGACGCCGCCGTGGCGATCGAGGGCGACCGGATCGCCTGGGCCGGGCCGATGGCCGACCTTCCCCCTGCCTACCGGTCCCTGCCCGCCCATGACGCCGAAGGCCGCCTTGTCACCCCCGGCCTGATCGACTGCCACACTCATGCGGTCTTTGCCGGTCACCGGGCGGTGGAGTTCGAGCTGCGGCTGAAGGGCGCGAGCTATGAAGAGATCGCGCGGGCGGGCGGTGGAATCCTGTCGACCGTCACCGCCACGCGGGGCGCGTCGGAGGAGGCGTTGCTGGCCCTCGCCCTGCCCCGGATCGATCAGCTGATCGCCTCGGGCGCCACGACGATCGAGGTGAAATCCGGCTACGGGCTGACCGTGGCGGACGAGGTGAAGATGCTGCGCGTGGCCCGGCGGATCGGAGCGTCGCACCCGCTGACGGTGAAGACGACGCACCTTGCGGCCCATGCCATTCCGCCGGAATACAAAGCCCAGCCCAAGGCTTACATCGCCGAGGTGGCACTTCCCTCCCTGCGCGCTGCCCATGCCGAGGGTCTGATCGACGCCGTCGATGCCTTCTGTGAAACCATCGCTTTTTCTGTAGACGACCTCGCCCCGCTCTTTGCCGAGGCCCGCGCGCTTGGCCTTCCCGTCAAGCTGCATGCCGAGCAACTGACCGATCAGGGCGGTGCTGCCTTCGCCGCCGGTCACCAAGCCATTTCCGCCGATCATCTGGAATACCTCTCACCCGAGGGCATCGCTGCGATGGCCAAAGCCGGAACAGTCGCAGTGATCTTGCCGGGCGCCTTTTACACCCTGCGCGAGACGCAAAGCCCGCCGATCGCGGCCCTCCGTCAGGCCGGAGTGCCGATGGCGGTGGCGACCGACCTCAACCCAGGCTCCTCGCCCATGGCTTCGCTGACGCTTGCGATGAACATGGCCTGCACGCTGTTCCGGTTGACCCCGCAGGAAGCCCTGCTTGGGACCACCGCCAATGCCGCGCGCGCGCTTGGTCTGACTGACCGGGGTCGCATTGCCCCCGGCCTGCGTGCCGACCTTTGCCTTTGGGACGCCGATCACCCGGCGGAACTCAGCTACCGGATCGGCGCGACGCCGCTTCATGCCCGCATCTTCGGAGGTCGTCTTGACGCCTGAAATCCTGATCCCCGGGACTGTCACGCTTGCGCAGCTGGAGCGGATCTTCCGCCAGACGTTGCCCGCGAGACTGCACGACAGCGCCCGCCCCGGCATCATGCAGGCCGCTGGCCATATTGCGGCGGCGGCCCGGGGCAAGGCAGCCGTCTACGGCGTCAACACCGGTTTCGGCAA
Source organism: Paracoccaceae bacterium (assembly GCA_046305855.1). Classification (GTDB taxonomy): domain Bacteria; phylum Pseudomonadota; class Alphaproteobacteria; order Rhodobacterales; family Rhodobacteraceae; genus Tabrizicola. The sequence goes on along the minus strand of JBKDYO010000152.1, from coordinate 813 downwards.
ACTGGCATCGGTGAAGATCGCCCCGGAAGATACGGAAACCCTGCAGAAAAACCTGATCCTCAGCCACTGCTGCGGCGTCGGCGATCCGATGCCCCGGGACGTTGCCCGTCTGATGATGGTGCTGAAGCTTCTGTCGCTGGGGCGTGGCGCGTCCGGCGTCCGGCCGGACCTCGTAGCCCTGATCGAGGGCATGCTGCTGCACGACGTGACCCCGGTGATCCCGGACCAAGGTTCGGTCGGGGCAAGCGGCGATCTCGCGCCCTTAGCGCACATGACTGCTGTGATGATCGGCCATGGCAAGGCGATGGTTGACGGTCAGGTGAAGACCGGCGCCGAAGCGCTTGCCCGCAAAGGACTTTCGCCGATCACGTTGGGCGCAAAGGAAGGTCTTGCGCTGATCAATGGTACCCAGTTTTCCACCGCCTATGCGCTGGCGGGTCTGTTCCAGGGCTGGCAGGCCGCGCGTGAGGCTCTGGTCATCTCTGCGCTCTCTACCGATGCCATCATGGGCTCTACCGCGCCGTTGGAAGCCGAGATCCATGCGCTTCGCGGTCAACCCGGCCAGATCGACGCCGCAGCCGCGATGCGGGCGCTGCTTCAGGGCAGCGAAATCCGCGAAAGCCACCGCGAGGGCGATACCCGCGTGCAGGACCCGTACTGCATCCGCTGCCAGCCACAGGTCACCGGGGCAGCGATGGACGTCCTGCGCATGGCCGCCCGCACGCTGGAGATCGAGGCAAACGCGGCGACCGACAACCCGCTGGTCCTGTCGGACGGACAGATCGTCAGTGGTGGCAACTTCCACGCCGAACC
>JBKDYO010000151.1:0-9688 GCA_046305855.1 Paracoccaceae bacterium | reverse complement strand
GTGGTCGAAGGCACCGCCCGCGTGACCATCGATGACACCGTCTCCGCCATATCCGAAAACCAGTCGGTCTACATCCAGCTTGGCCAGATCCACCGGCTGGCCAACCCCGGCAAGGTCGATCTTCGGCTGATCGAGGTGCAGACCGGCACCTACCTCGGTGAGGATGACATCATCCGCTACGAGGACATCTACGCCCGCGCCTGACACGTCACGCCGGGCGGGACCGTCCCCGCCCGGCAGTTCGCAACGATTGCCATCGGACGGGACTGTCAGACGACTACGAACCGTTTTCTGTTGCCCCTACCTCACCTGTCGATCAGGACGTGAGAGGGCAGCGCCACTCGGCGAGAGCTGCAGCACGGGTCTGCCTGAAGATGTTGCGGTCTTGGTGGCGGCGCTGCATCCACAAGTGGCTTTGGATTGAGGCGGATGTCTGTAACCATTGCATGCGCCGAACCTGCATCATCGGCCGCTCTTCTCGTCGGACCGGCAAGTGTGGACGCTCAGCCCCGTTATTGAGCCAGCGTCTCATCTCGCTGCCACCACTGCGGCCCAGGTCCTTCAAGGCCCCACGGTAGAACCTCGATCGATCCGTCGCGGTGGTTTCGGGCCGGCCATCTTGGTTCATCAAATTCCAGAAGGAATCGAGGGCCGCTTTCCTATTACTCGTCCTGACGCCATTGCTGCGAAGTCGCGCCATGCAGTCCAGAAACCGAGCGTTTAAAGGTCGACCGGACTGACTTCCTCGCACACTCCCGTCCACTACTATTGTTCGACGGTGTATCTGCTCAGTCGGTCCGAATTCCGGGCCGCAACTTCGCCCGAAAAGCAGGCGCTCCTCGTTTTCTTCCTAGCTCGCTGCCAGTCGCTCCAGAAGCTTGCAATAGGCGGTCTGGCCAGTGAGGAAATTCGACAGCCGGAAAAACTCGTTCGGTGCGTGCAGGTTCTCGTCGTTCATCCCGAAGGCGAAGACCGTGGCGTGGACGCCTAGTTCGTTCAGCAGCATGGTCATCACGGGGATCGAGCCGCCGGTGCGGGTGATGTAGGGGGCCTTCCCGTAGACCTCGGTCAGCACTTCGGCGGTGGCGGAGCTGGCGTTGTGACCGGGAGGCACGAGGAACGGGTCGGCGCTGCCTGCCAGCCTTGTGACGCTGACGCGGAGGCCTTTGGGGCACGACGCTTCGACGTGGTCGCGGAGAAGGTCGAAGATCGCGTCGGGTTTCTGGTTCGCCACCAGGCGGCAAGTGATCTTGGCATGCGCCTCGGCGGGCAAGACGGTCTTGATGCCGTTCCCTTGCCAGCCGCCCCATATGCCGTTCATTTCCAGCGTAGGCCGCCCCCAGAGCCGTTCGCGGGTGGTGTAGCCTTCCTCGCCGAACACATCAGGCACGCCCATTTCCGCGATATAGGCGGCCTCGTCGAAGGGCACCCGGGCAAAGGCGGCGCGGTCCTCGACCGTCAGGTCGACGACATCGTCGTAGAAGCCCGGCACTGTGATCTTGCCGTTGGTGCCTTTCATCGAGGCGATGATCTGCGCCAGGCCCTGGATCGGATTGGCGATCCCACCGCCCTGCTGGCCGGAGTGCTGGTCGCCCTTCGCGCCGCTCACGGTGATCTCGGCAGCGACCAGACCTTTTAAGCCGGTGATCAGGTTCGGCTGATCCTCGCCCCACTGGCTGCCGTCGGCGGAGAAGATCATGTCGGCCTTCAACATCGCCCCGTGCGCCTTAATGAAGGGCGGCAGGTGGGGGGAGCCGATCTCCTCTTGCCCCTCGAAGAACATCTTCACGTTCACCGGCAGGCGCCCTTTGGTCTTCAGCATCGCCTCGACGGACAGGATCGGGATCAGCATCCCCCCCTTGTCGTCCGAAGCCCCCCTGCCCCAGACCTTGCCCTCCCGCACATCAGGCTCGAAGGGAGGGGTTTGCCACAGCTCGAAGGGCTCCGCCGGTTGCACGTCGAAATGGCCGTAGATGAGGATGGTGGGTTTGCCGGGGGCATGGAGCCAGTCGGCATAGACCACGGGGTGGCCTTCGGTCGGCAGCATGCGGACGTTTTCCATCCCGGCGGCCTGCAGGCGGTTGACGACCCAGTTGCCTGCGGTCACCACGTCGGCGACGTGCGCCGGGGCGGCAGAGACCGAGGGGATCCGGACGAAGTCCACCAACTCATCAACAAAGCGCGGCTGGTGCGCATCGAGGTATTCGGACCAGTTCATGGGTCTTCCTTTCAGGCCGCAGGCATGCGGGTTTCGACAAGCTCGGCCCAGTACGAGGCGCCGAAGGGGATCGCTTCGTCGTTGAAGTTGTACTCCGGGTGGTGGACTTCGGCGGTGTCGCCGTTGCCGACCTGGATATAGGCGCCGGGGACGGCCTGCAGCATGTAGGCAAAATCCTCGCCGCCCATGATGGCGGGGCAGTTGGTGTCGACGGTCCCCGCGCCGCCGATCTTTTCGGCGACCTTGGCGGCGAAGTCGGTTTCCCGTTCGGCGTTGACCATCGCGGGGTAGCCTGGCTTCCATTCGATCTCCACCGAGCCGCCGAAGCCTGCGACGGTACCTTCGACCAGCGCGCGGAACCGCTCCTCGGCCAGTTTGCGGATGCCAGCGTCGAAGGTGCGCACGGTGCCGCGCAGTTCGACGCGTTCGGGGATGACGTTCCAGGCCTCGGATTCGGTCTTCATCGAGGTGACGGAGACGACGATGGATTCCAGCGGATCGGAGTTGCGCGAGACGATGGTCTGCAGCGCCATCACGGTCTGGCAGGCCATCACGGTTGTGTCGACGGTGCGGTGCGGGTAGGCCGCGTGGCCGCCCTTGCCGCGCAGGTGGACGGTGAAGTTGTCGGTGGCGGCGTAGAACGGGCCGGGCTTGATCGAGAACTGGCCGACCGGCAGGCCGGGGGAGTTGTGCATCCCGTAGACCTCCTTGATGCCGAACCTTTCGATCAGCCCATCCTTGACCATCGCCTCTCCGCCCGCACCGCCCTCTTCGGCGGGCTGGAAGATCACGGCGACCTTTCCGTCGAAGTTGCGGGTTTCGCACAGGTATTTCGCGGCACCCAAGAGCATGGCGGTGTGCCCGTCATGGCCGCAGGCATGCATCTTTCCGGGGACCTTCGACGCATAGGGAAGGTTGGTAGCCTCCAGGATCGGCAAAGCGTCCATGTCGGCGCGCAGGCCCACGACGTGGCCGCGGCTGTCGGTCTTGCCCTTGATGACGCCCACAACCCCGGTGCGGCCAATGCAGGTCGCGACCTCGTCGCAGCCGAACTCGCGCAGGCGGTCGGCGACCGTGGCGGCGGTGCGGTGGACGTCGTACATCAGCTCAGGGTTCTCGTGCAGGTCACGGCGCCAAGCGGCGATTTCGGCCTGCATCTCGGCCAGTCGGTTCTTGATCGGCATGGTTTCCTCCCTATTCCTGCAGAACGAAATGGCCGGGGGCCACTTCGGTATAGACCGATGGGGCGGGTTGGTGCCCCAGCGGAAAGATCGGCGACTTGATCGGCTTGAACGACAAGTCGTCGGCAAAGCGGCGTTTGGTCGGGTCGGCGATGGGGACCGCCGACAGAAGCTGGCGGGTATAGCTGTGCGTGGGGTTTTCGAAGATCGCCGCGCGGGGGCCGATTTCGACGATGCGGCCAAGATACATGACCCCCACCTGATGGGCGATGCGTTCGACGACGGCCATGTCGTGGCTGATGAAAAGGTAAGAGAGGCCGAGGTCCTCCTGCAGTTCCATCATCAGGTTCAGGACCTGCGCCTGGACCGAGACGTCGAGGGCCGACACCGCCTCATCCGCGACGATCAGCTTGGGGTTCACCGCCAGGGCGCGGGCGATGGCGACGCGCTGGCGTTGTCCGCCGGAAAGCTCATGCGGGAAACGGTTCATGAAGGCGCGCGGCAGGTGGACGCGGTCGAAGAGTTGTTCGACGCGGGCTTTCAGTTCAGCGCCGGAGGCGAGGCCGAAGTTGACGATGGGCTCGGCCACCTGGTCCTTGAGGCGGCGGTAGGGGTTGAGGCTTGCGAAGGGGTCCTGGAAGACCATCTGCATGTCGGCCCGCGCTTTGCGAAGGTCGTGGGGGGAGAGCGCGCCGATGTCCCGGCCGCCAATCCAGACCTCGCCGCTGGTGGGTTGGACAAGGCGCAGGATCGACCGGCCGCAGGAGGACTTGCCGCAGCCGGATTCGCCGACCAGCGCCAGGGTTTCGCCGACGTTGAGGGTGAAGCTCACGTCCTCGACCGCGTGAACCTGGGCGGTGGTGCGGCGGAAGATGCCGCCCTTGACGGGGAAGCGGGTGGTGAGGTGCCGGACGTCGAGGAGGACTTCCTTCTTCCGCGCCTGCGGGGCGACCCTTGCGGCACGGGCGGCCTCGTCCCCGATCAGGCGCATCCGTTCGGGGGTGGGCTTGCCCTTCATCTCGCCCAGTTTCGGGACGGCGGCGAGGAGGGCCTTGGTGTAGTCTTCCTTCGGCGCGGAGAAGATCTGGTCGACGGTCCCGGTCTCGACGATCTTGCCGCGATACATGACGACGACGCGGTCGGCCATCTGGGCGACGACGGCCATGTCGTGGGTGATGAAGAGGACCGCCATCCCGTTTTCGCGTTTCAGGCGATTGATGAGGGCGAGGATTTCCGCCTGGATCGTCACGTCCAGCGCCGTAGTCGGTTCGTCGGCGATGAGGAGTTTCGGCTCGCAGGCCATCGCCATCGCGATCACGACGCGCTGGCGCATGCCGCCGGAAAGCTCGTGGGGGTATTGCTTCAGGCGGCGTTCCGGTTCGGGGATGCGGACGCTTTTCAGAAGCTCCAAAGCGCGGGCGCTGGCCTGGGCCTGGCTCAGCCCCTTGTGTAGCATCAGCCCGTCGGTCAGCTGGCGTTCGATGGTGAAGACGGGGTTCAGGGCCGTCATCGGTTCCTGGAAGATCATCCCGATCTCGTTGCCGCGCACTTCGCCCATCACGGCGGGCGAGGCGGCGGCGACGTCCAGTTCCGTCCCGTCCGCCCGCCGGAAGCGCAACGACCCCGCAGCGATGGTACCCCCACCGAACTCCACCAGCCGCATGAGGGACAGCGACGTCACGGATTTCCCCGACCCGCTTTCGCCGACGACGCAGACGGTTTCGCCGGGCGCGATGGTGAACGACACGTCCTCGACCCCCACGACGGGGCCGCTGTCGGTGGCGAATTCGACGCGGAGGTGATCGACCGAAACGATATCCTTCATCGCCACCCCCTATTTCGACTTCGGGTCAAGGATGTCGCGCAGGACGTCCCCGAACATGTTGAGGCCAAGCACCGTCAGCGCAACCGCCGCGCCCGGCACAAGAGCCGTCCAGGGGGCCACGTCCAACTGGTCGCGCGACGCCTGGATCATCAGGCCCCAACTTGCGGCGGGGGGCTGGGTTCCAAGGCCGAGGAACGAGAGGCCCGCCTCGGCCAGGATCGCGAAGGCGAGCGAGATGGTGGCCTGCACGATCACCGCCGGCATGATGTTCGGCAAGACGTGGCGCAGCATGATCATCCCGTCGGTCGTGCCCGAGGCGCGTGCGGCCTCGACATAGGGCATCTGGGCAACCTTCAGCGCCTCGCCCCGGATGATGCGGGCGAGGTAGGGGGTGAAGGCGATGCCAATGGCGATGATGGTGTTCTGGACGTTGGGGCCAAGGACCGCGCTGATGGTGAGGGCAAGGAGGAGGGCCGGGAAGGCCAGAAGCGTGTCGACGAGGCGCATCAGCACGTTGTCGATCCAGCCGCCGAAGTAGCCGGAGACGAGGCCGAGGGGGAGGCCGAGGACGATGCTCATCAGAACGGCCGTTACTGCGATTTCCAAGGAGGTCCGCGCGCCGAGGATCACGCGGTAGAGTATGTCGCGGCCCAGCTGGTCAGTGCCGAGGAGGTGGGTCCAGGTCGGCGGCGAGCGGCGGGCCAGCATGTCCATCTTGGTCGCGGCATCGGGCGGGATGACCATAGGGCCGAATATGGCGACAAGGGCGATCAGCGTCAGAAGGACGATCCCGATCAGGCCCTTGGTGGTCTTGAAGCGCTTCATCCCCTCACCCCAGCTTCACGCGCGGATCGATCAGGACGTAGAGTAGGTCGACCAACAGGTTCGTCAGCATGACAACGGCGGCGATGAGGACGACGGTGGCCTGGATCAGCGGCAGGTCGCGGTTGAGGAGCGCCTGGTAGGTCAGCCAGCCCATGCCGGTATAGCCGAACAGGCTTTCCATCACGATGATCGACCCGAAGAGGTAGCCGATCTGCAGGCCCGCGATGGTGATGACCGGCCCGATGGCATTGGCCAGAGCATAGCGCCAGATGACGGTGCGTTCGGTCAGCCCCTTGGCGCGGGCGACGCGGATGAATTCCTGGTTCAGAATGCCGGTCATGGTGGACCGCGTCATCCGCGTGAGGTGCGCCATGAGGCCTAGGCCCAATGCCAGCGAGGGCAGGAAGGCATAGCGGAGCGCGCCCAGGAAATCCTCGGACAGCTCGACGATGCCCGAGGAGGGGAACCAGCCCAGCCAGCGCGCGAAGACGAGGATCATCACGATCCCCCAGAAGAAATCCGGCAAGCTGACGCCCATCAGCGCCGTAGAGGAGCTGACTGTGTCCTGCCACTTGTCGCGGTGGACGGCGGCCCAAACGCCCAGTGGCACGGCCAGGCACAGGGCGATGGTCATCGACATGACCACGATGATGGCAGAGGCCACGGCCTTCTGCGCCAGAAGCTCGGCGATGGGTTTCTTGAAGATCAGCGAGTTGCCAAGGTCCCCGGTCAGCAGCCCGCCAACCCAGTTGCCATATTGCACTAGGAGCGGGTCGTTGAGGCCCAGCGACTGGCGCAGGCCCTCCAGCGCCTCGGGGTTGGACTGGGTGCCCATGATCATCATCGCCACGTCGCCGGGCAGGATGTTGGTGACGGCGAAGGTCACCAGCGTGATCAGGAACAGCGTCAGGATCACCGACAGAAGCCGGTTCAGGACATAGGTCATGGCGTTGCACCCAAGGGGGATCGGCGGGCCGTGGGGCGGCCCGCCGGATATTGCGTCAGGCTGCCAGCCAGACCTTGTGGAAGTTCAGGTTCGACCCGTTCGGATGGACGACGGTATCCAGCCCCATCACCTTGGTCTGCGCGCCGATGGTGCCGTTGCGGAACCAAAGGAGGACGTCATGCGCCTCGTCGAAGATCTGCTTCTGCACCTGCTTGTAGATGTCGGCGCGGGCCGCGTCCTCGACTGTGATGCGGGCCTTGGCGGTCAGCTCGTCGATGATCGGGTCCTTCACCGCGCGGTAGTTGAACGCGCCTTCCGAGTTCCAGACCGAGTAATACAGGAAGTCCGGCTCCCACAGAGTGAAGAAGTTCATCATCGTCATCTGGTAGTCCTTGTCGACCCAGCACTGCGACAGCCAGTCGGCCCAGGTCAGCTGCTCGATGGTCAGGTTGACGCCTGCCATCTTGAACCATTCGACCAGGATCTGCGCGGTCTCGATGTGGTAGGGATAGTTCGTGGTGGCCTTGAAGACGATGTTCAGGCTGCCTTCCGGATAGCCCGCCTCGGCAAGCATTGCCTTGGCACCTTCGATGTCCTGCGAGCGCTGCACGAGCTCCTTGTTGTAGCTGGCGCTGGTCGGGAAGCTGGGCGAGGCGGTGGTCGCCCCCTGCCCCCAAAGCGCGCCCTGCATCAGCGCCTCTTTGTCGATGATCATGTCAAAGGCGATGCGGACCTTCGCGTTCTGGAACGGCTCGAAGGTGTGGTTCATGTTGATGAAGTCGAAGTTCAGCGGGAACCACTTCTTCACCTGGAGGGTCGCGTCGCCCTCCAGCTCTCCCACGCGGTCAAGCGGGATGTCGTTGATCATGTGCAACTCGCCCGTGCGCAGGCCAGTCAGACGGGTGGTGGGTTCGGTGATCTCGCGCGCCTCAACCGCGTCGAGGTAGGACGGGCCCTCCCAATAGTCGTCGTGCCGGGCCATCTTGACCACGGTGCCGACCTCGTAGCTGACGAACTTGAACGGCCCCGCGCCCATCGGGTTGGTGCCCTGCGTCGGGCCGGAATCCACCGGCATAACCACGCCCGCGCCGTTTTCGGCCAGGCGCGACAGTAAGGGCGCGTTCACCGCGCTCATCTTGATGACGACGGTCAGGTCATCGGGGGTCTCGATGGCGGCCACGTTGTTGAACACCTCGAAGTTCACTGCACCCGTGGCCGGGTCCTTGCAGCGCTCGAACGAGTATTTCACGTCAGCCGAGGTCATCGTGGCCCCGTTGTGGAACTTGACGTTCGGCCGCAGCTTGAAGGTGTAGGTCAGGCCGTCCGGGGCGACCTCGAAGCTTTCGGCAAGGCCCGGGATCACGTTCAGGTCCTTGTCCACGGTCACGATGGACGAATGGATGTTCTGCAGCACCCGGCCCGAGGAGGCGGTGCCGGTCTGGTGCATGTCGAGGTTCTGCGTCGTCTCGGAATGGCCCCAGATCAGGGTGCCGCCGGAGACGGGCGTATCCTGCGCCAGTGCGGGCAGGGCAAAGCTGCCCATCAGCAGGCTGCCGCCCATCACCGCCGTCGAGTTCAGAAGAAATTCCCTGCGCTTCATGTCGTTTTCCCTGTGGTTGGCCGCGGATGCGGACTTTGGTTGAAGGCCTGTGCGGCCCGGTATCTGCCCGCATGGACTGCGGGTCGGTTGTTCACTCCGGAAAGCCGGGGCGTCTTGCGGCCACGTCCAGCGCCGCTTCCAGCGCCATACCCAGCCGCAGGATTGGCCCCTCGTCGAAAAGCCGGCCCCAAAGCGAGATGCCCTGCGGCACGGTGTAGGTCTTCCCCCCTGCCGCCTCGCCCGTCGTCAGTTTGCCCGACGCGAGCGAGGCGGGGCTGCGGGTCCCCAGATCCTCGAAGCCAGCCCGCAAGTGCAGGCAGGGGTGTCCGGTGTAGTTCGAAGCGATCAGCATCGGCCCGGTCATGAAGGGGCCGATCAGCACGTCGCACTGGCGGAAGAGCCCGTCCAGCGCCTGCATCACCAGATAGCGCAGGCGGTCGAGTTGGACATGATCCACCGCAGAAAGGAAGCGCGCCTTGCGCATGGCGTTGGGCCAGGCGGCGGCGTCCTGCCAAGTGAGGGTGTCATCCTGATTGGAGAGGGTAAGGTCCTCGAAACTTGCCGCCGCCTCGGCGAAAAGGATGTTCATCAGCGCGCCGTAGGGGAGGTCGGGGAGGGAGACTTCGACCACTTTGACGCCCAGCTTGCGCATGGCGCTCAGCGCGGCGTGATCGACCGCTGTGGCGCCTTCGCCGAAAGCTTCGGGCAGGTAGCCAACGGTGAGGCTGCCGTAGTCGGCCTCGGCGTCGAAGACGAAGGGGGCGGCGATGGTTGACCTGTCAGCGGGATCCGCGCCGTTCAGGGCGGAGAGAACGATGGCCGTATCCTCGACCGACCGGCAGATCGGCCCCACCTTGTCCAGGCTGTTGCAAAGCGCCATGCCCCCTGCCCTGCTGACCCGCCCGAAGGTTGGCCGCAACCCCGTTGTCCCGCACCGCTGGCTGGGTGAGGTGATCGAGCCCAAAGTCTCGGTCCCGATGGCAAAGGCGCAGAGCCCCGCGGCCGTGGCACTGGCCGACCCGGCCGACGACCCGCTGGACCCTTCGTTAAGGTTCCAGGGATTGCGCGTGACCCCGCCATACCAGATGTCGTT
>JBKDYO010000150.1:0-2507 GCA_046305855.1 Paracoccaceae bacterium | reverse complement strand
CCAGTGGTTCCTGACCGAAGCCGCCGACCTTGCCCTGCGCGCGCTGAAGGGTGAGGGGATCACGGGCGTCAAGATCATCAAGCTTGGCTACTGGACCTTCATCAACGCCGCGACCGAGGCGGTGCTGTTCCCCGATGGCCTGCTGAGTTGGGAACTGGAACACGCTGCGGTGATGGAAACCTCAGTCATGCTGCACCTCGTCCCGCATCTGGTTCGCAAGGACCTGATCCCTGACGGCCCGCCCGCCGATTTCCCGCCTTACGACGTCTATCCGTTTGACACCGGGCCCATTCCGCCAACGGGCGTGCTGTCGTCCGCTGCCTCGGCAACGGCGGCAAAGGGCGAAGCCGTTCTGGCGCAAGTCGTTCCGGACATTGCCGCCGCCCTCCAGGCCGTCTGGGCCTGACAATCCGAGTGCTGCATGGGCACCGCACGCAACAAGCGGCAGTCGCCGGAAAGAGCCTTGCAGGAAGATCGCAGCAATCAACCCGAATTCGACAGTCTCGATGACCGAGAAGATTACCGCCCGTCCCGTGGCTCCCTTGGACGAGATCGTGGCCATCACCTGCTTCGGTTCTCCCCCCGCGGTCGAGGGGCCTGAGGATGACGTCGCCTGCCGCCCCTTCCCGTTCGCCGATGTTGCCCGGGCCGAGCGTGAGGCGGGCGAGCGCCGTGGTCATCGCCTGCTTCGACGACCCCGGTCTGGACGAAGCTCGCGCAGCCGCAGGTATCCAGGTGCCGGGGATCGGCCCAGCGGGATTTCAAGCGGCGATGCTTCTTGGCCAGCGCTTGAGCGTGGCGGCGACCCCTTCTGTAGCCATCCCGGCGATCGAAGGTAATCTCAACCGAAGCGGCCTGGCCTCTGCCTGAGTCCGCGTGCGCGCTGAGGGCATCCGGGTCCTGGACCTTGAAGAACCAAGCGGGGTCGCCGCCAAGGAGGTCTAGGCAGAGATCGGGCGCGCCAAGGCCGAAGATGGCGTCAGCGCAGTGGTCCTTGGCTGCGCCGGGATGGCCGACCTTGTCCCCCGCTTCAGCGCCGAGCACGGCCTGCGTGTCATCGATGGGATCGCCGCTGCAACCAGCCTCGCCCGTGCTCTGGTCCTGCTGCGCTGACTTGCATTGCATTGCCAGCCACTCCCACCCTTCCCCGATCCCCGCCTTGCTCACGGAGAATCCGTCAGATCGCTGACTCATCATTGGGAACGCAAGAAGCCGCCCCGGAGGTAAGCACTTAATCGATTGATCTGTAAATTTTTTTGGTTTCGGGGACGTGCAACCGCCGCAACTTGCCAAATTTGCTGTGCTTTGTCGGACGTAAAGTACGGCCCCCACTGAAAGGCGTTGGTTCAAGCCGTTCGCACCCCGCAAAGTAAGGGTCTGGAACCGGCTCGAAGTGCCCGAGTGGTTGCTTTTGGCCTTTAGCTGCAATAGGTCGGCCTATTTGGAAATGCTCAACAGCGAAGCGGATGGCCATCGAAAGCGGTCAACGAAGCTGTTCCGACTTCGTTTTCCCTGGCGGGTACAGATCTGAAGATAGGCGCTTTCCGGATCCCAGCCTTCTGCACTTGGCGAGCGAATGCACGCGGGAGTTTCGCGCGTAAGGCACCAAAACGGCAGTCTTTTTTCGGATTGTTTGGTCTGCAGGCCAAGGAAGGGACGGCTGAGGCAAGTTCGATTTTGCCCTTACAACAATGCGACCTTAAAACGAAACGAAAAGGCTTTGTTCTTCTGTCCCTAGCGACGTATCGAGCTCCGCCTCCCTCGTAGGGTTTGAAGTCGGGAAGGACCCGTCGAGCTTTATCTTGGCTGCATCTGACGCAGAAGCATTTGGTCGGGGCTGTTGGAGCTATTGGCGATGTAATTCATTAGAGCTTTCCTGCTCACGAGGACTGCCGAGCATTGAGGTCCATGTGCGATCGGCAGCTTTGTGCCGGTTGCGTCGGTCGCCCCTGCATACGCTGATGGCGAGAATGGGCCTGCTTCCCGCCCTCTTCTTGCAGTGGTCTGACTTACATGCCCACCGGTCACGTCAGCAACCTACGCCGTGCACCTACGTTCACTTCGACTGTCAGGTGGATGGCGTTCGGACATTCTGATGTGCCTCAGGAGCCCGCCATCTCGCTCAGGAGGCGGTAAACGCTGGCGCGGCTTTCCCGGTCTTCCGGGCAATCTCTGATCCTAGGAGAGCGAACACTTCGAAGCCGAACGATCGTGGCGCCGTCTTAATCGGCATCTTTCGGGTTGCGGTGGGTCCGCGCGTGTTCTGCCCGCAGGTGAATCATGCAGATGCACTGGAGGAAACCGGTGATTTGGTCGGATCTGGGGAACGCCTTCGACATGATTTGTCAACAATGCCGCCCCATTCCGATCGCAAGTGTCGTGCAAACCTGTGCCAGCAAGGATGGAAGGTGACAGATGCGCAGGGTGGTTTCGGACGTCATGGATCAGGCACCGCGCGCTTTGCGGGTAAGTGTTCTGGCGTTTCTGGCTGGGTATCTGCTGTACCT
>JBKDYO010000149.1:0-38116 GCA_046305855.1 Paracoccaceae bacterium | reverse complement strand
CTGCCATTCGGCCGTTCCTGCTGCGGTCAGATGGGCGATGCGGCGCCGGCGGTCTGTGGGGTCCGGTTTCACCACGACCAGCCCTTCTTTCTCCAGCGCGCGCAGCAGGCGGCTGAGAAGCCCGGAATCGAAGCGCAGGGTCTGCCGGATCACGGCGATGTCGGTGCCTTCCGGCCTGATCATGTGCAGAACGCGGGCGGTGCTGAGCGGCCGCCCGCGCCCAAGATAGGACAGGTCGAGCGCGCCGATTTCGCGGGTGACAACGCGGTTGAAGCGGCGCAGGCGAGCGATGGCATCCAACATGTCTGACTCCAGTCAGGTAATTTATCTGACAAAGATCAGGTATTCAGGCCAAGTCAAGGGATTTCTCCTTTACAGCCTTGTCCGCCAGCGGCATCACTAGCCTGCGGGATAGGCAAGGGAGCCCGGAATGCGTGCCGGTTTTCCTATTGCGACCAAGGGCATGGTCATCGGCCTGCTGGGTGGATCGTTCGACCCCGCCCATGAGGGGCATGTTCATATCACCCGCGAGGCGCTGAAACGGATGGGGCTGGATCAGGTCTGGTGGCTGGTCACGCCGGGAAATCCCTTGAAGGCCCGTCAGCCGGCGCCGATGGCGGACCGGCTGGCGCAGGCGCGCAAGGTGATGCGGCATCCACGAGTGAAGATCACGGCGCTGGAGGAAAGCCTGAAGACGCGGGCGACGGCGGACACCATCGACCGGTTGCAGGCGGTCTATCCCGGCGTGTCCTTCGTCTGGCTGATGGGGGCGGACAATCTGGTGCAGTTCCATCGCTGGGGTCGCTGGCGGGATATTCTGCGGGCCGTTGCGGTCGGAGTGCTGGCGCGGCCAGGGGCGGGTGTTCAGGCGCGGCTGTCTGTGGCGGCACGGGCGTTCCGGGTGCATCAGGTGGACCGGGGCGAGACATTGCGCGGACGGAAGGCCCCGGTCTGGGCTTTCGTGAACCTGCCGATGAACGATGCCTCGTCCAGCGCGATCCGCGCCAGGGGGGGGTGGACCTCGGGGCGGAGGTGATGCGCGGGTCAGCCGGGGGGCCGAAGCACTGGCAAAATCCGGGCAATCGGCTATTACGCGGACAGAGAGTCGGATGGGTGCACAAGTGATTTCGCGTCGGATGGTATTGGCCGGACTTCTGGCTGGAGCTGCGTTTCCCGGCGCGGCCGAGATCATGGAAAGCTCGCCCCGTCCGGTGGCGCGCGGGGGGAAGTCCGTTCCGGTCGGCACTGGCGCGCGCAAGCCGGTCGATGCCGAGGCGCTGATCGCGGCGGCAAAGCTGGGCGGTGCGGTCGCCTATGTCGTGATGGATGCGGCGTCGGGCGCGGTGCTGGACCAGCGCGAGCCGGATCGGGCGCTGCCGCCAGCCAGCGTGGCGAAGGCGGTGACAGCGCTGTACGCGCTGGAGAAGCTAGGACCTGCACACCGCTTTGCGACGCGGGTTCTGGCGACGGGCCCCGTGGTGCAAGGCATGGTGCAGGGCGATCTGGTGCTGGCCGGGGGCGGCGATCCGACCTTGCAGACTGACCAGCTGGGCGATCTGGTGGCGACGCTTGCGGCAGGGGGCCTGAAGGGTGCGACCGGGCGGTTCCTGTACTGGGATCGCGCGCTGCCGACCTTGCGCGGGATCGCCGAGGACCAGCCCGAGCATGTCGGCTATAACGCGGCGATTTCCGGCCTGTGCCTCAACTTCAACCGCGTCCATTTCGAATGGAAGCGCGACGGCGGTGATTGGCGCGTGGCGATCGATGCCCGGGGCGAGCGGTTCCTGCCCGAGGTCGGCATGGTGCGGGTCGCGGTCGCTCAGCGGGACGCGCCCCTGTTCACTTATGCCCCCGGGCCGGTCGAGGAATGGACCGTCGCTTCTGGCGCCTTGGGCAAGGGTGGCAGCCGCTGGTTGCCGGTGCGTGACCCCGGCACCTATGTGGCGGAAGTGTTCCGCACCTTGGCGCGTGCGCAGGGCATCCGGCTGGACCGTGGCGAGCGGGTTGTGGCGCTGCCTGCGGGGGCCGAGCTTGGTCGCGTCGAAAGTGAGCCCCTGACCGAAGTCCTGCGCGACATGTTGAAGTTCTCGACCAACCTGACGGCGGAATGCGTGGGGCTTGCGGCCTCGGGGGCGATGACGCCCGAGGCATCGGGGCAGGCGATGTCGGCCTGGGTCGCGGCGACTTTCGGGGTGAGTTTCGATCTGCACGACCATTCCGGCCTTGGCGGCCAATCCCGGGTGACGGCGGCAGGCATGGCGCGGGTCCTGCAGCAGGCCGAGGCAGCCAAGCGCGGGCTGCGGGCGATCCTGCGCGACGTCGGCATGAAGGACGACGCCGGCAAGGAGATCAAGGGTCACCCGGTGACGGTGCTCGCAAAGTCGGGGACGCTGAATTTCGTCTCGGGGCTGGCCGGGCATGTGGTGCAGCCCGCACCCGGACGGGACCTCGTGTTTGCGATTTTCTCGGGCGATCCCGAGCGGCGGGATGCGGTGCCGGTTGGCTTGCGCGAGGACCCGGAAGGGTCCGGCGCCTGGACCAAGCGGGCGCGGCGGCTGCAGGGGCAGCTGGTCCGCCGCTGGGCCGAGGCTTACGGCTGATCCCGTCCGCCCCGGCCGCCAATGATCATGACGCCGCCCGCGCGCGGGTGTCGGGGGAGGGATACTGCGGCAGCCATTGGGCCTGGGCCGCAAGCATCTCGTCCACCATCGACCAGACCTCGGACGGTGTGCAGACCGCGCCGACCAAGGGGTCGTGCAGGACGGCGAGCTTCAAGAGGTCCACGTCGCCGGTGATGGCCGCCTGAACCGACATGCGCTGCACGTTGACCGAGGCCTGGCAGGTCGCGGCACAGGCCAGGGGCAGGGTGACGCCCTCGACCATGTTGATGCCAAAGCGGTCGACCCAGCCGGGAGATTCGATGATGCAATCGTCGGGCAGGTTGGTGATCACGCCCCGGTTCTTGACGTTGAAGTGCCCGCGATAAGGGCGGCCCGTCTCCAGCGCCTCGATGATGTGGCTGGCGTGTTCGTCGGTGCGTTTCCACTGCGAGAGGGGCTTTTCGGCGTCCTTCAGCATGGTCGGGTATTCGGTTTCGAACCAGTTGCGGGTTTCGCGAGTGTGCCGCAGGTAGCCGCCAGTTTCGCCGTGGATCCAGTCGTCGGTCGAGATCCAGTTCGGGATGTCTTCGCGGCGCTTGCGGTACCAGGGTAGGTATTCCGACAGGTGGCCGTTGGATTCGGTGGAGTAGAAGCCGAAGCGGCGAAGGACGTCGATGCGGACCTTCTCTTGACGCGAGAAGACGGGGTGGCGTTCGAAGGCGTCCAAAAGCTCATCCTTCTCGATCTTCCGGCCATTGTGGCGGATGTCGAGGTACCAGGTCTGATGGTTGATGCCCGAGCAGATGATGTCGACCTCATCCATCGGGACGCCCAAGGCGGCGGCGATCTGGCGGTGGCCGTTCTGGACGCCGTGGCAGAGGCCCACCGTGTTGACCCCGCCGTGGTCGATGGCGGCCCAGGTCATCATCGCCATCGGGTTGGCGTAGTTGAGGAGGAGGTGGTCCGACGGGCAGACCTCACGGATGTCCTTGCAGAAGTCGAGCATCGCGGAGATGCCGCGCTGGCCGTACAGGACGCCGCCCGCGCAGATCGTGTCGCCAACGCATTGGTCGACGCCGTATTTCAGCGGGATCGAGATGTCAGTCGCGAAGGCCTCAACCCCGCCGATGCGGACGGTGTTCATGATGTACTTGGCACCGTCGAGCGCCTTGCGACGGTCGGTGGTGGCGGTGACCTTGGTCTTGAGGCCGCTGACTTCGATCATCTTGCGCAGGATCTGGGCGATCATGTCGAGGTTCGCCTGACTGATGTCGGTCAGGGCGATTTCGATCCCCTCGAATTCGGGGACTTTCAGGATGTCCGAGCAGAGCTTGCGGGTGAACCCGACGCTGCCTGCGCCGATGATGCAGAGTTTGAACGGCATGGTGGCCTCCCTTGGATGGGAAAAGACTAGGCGCGCGGGGGCGGCGGGTGTAGAGAAATCTTGTGCGAAGTCGGGTAATTTCATGCTGTCCAGCCTATTGGCCCACGGCCATGACATCCGCAGCCTGACGCCCCGGGGGGCGGTGCCGAGCCTTGGGGTGCTGGCCGAGGCGGTGGGGTATGAGCAACGCCGGAACGAGCTTTATAGTTGGGACGGGATGAAACGCGGGACCGAGCCGTTCCTGGTGATCCAGCATACCATTCTGGGCGAGGGGCGGCTGGACTTTGGCGGCGCGCGGTATCGGTTGCACATGGGTCAAACCATGCTGGTGACGATGCCGCACGCCCACCGCTACTGGCTGGAGCGCGGCGGTCATTGGGAATACTTCTGGTTCGTCCTGTCGGGCCGCGAGGCGCTGCGGCTGGCGCGGGAAGTGCTGGCTGTTGCGGGGCCGGTGCTGCAGCCGGGGTCAGACGGTGAGGCGCGGCTGGCCGGTGCGTGCCACGCGCTGCTGACCGGGTCGCTGAGCCCGGCGCAAGGTTCGGTGCTTGGCTATGAGGCGCTGGCGGTCCTGCACGACGCGGCCTTTGCCGGGGTGGCCCCGCGTGCGGCGCTGGCGCCGGAACTGGCGCGGGTGCTGGTGCATGTCGAAGGCAATCTTGCGGGGGACCTGCGGGTCGATGCGCTGGCGCAGGTCGCGGGCCTGAGCCGTGCGCATTTCGTGCGGCGCTTTGCGGGGGAGGTTGGGGTGCCGCCGTCCGACCATGTCTTTGCGCGCCGGATGGACCGGGTGGAACGGTTGCTGACGGCGTCGGAAATGAAGATCGCCGACATTGCCCGGGCGACGGGGTTTGCCGACGCGAATTACCTGGCGAAGGCGTTCCGGCGGCACCGGGGCCTGTCGCCGATGGAGTTCCGCGCGATGCGGGACGAGGCGGTCTAGGCCGGTTCGTGCAGGCTTTGCAGGAAGGCCCGGTGCGGGAGGGCGGACCGCGCGGCGAGACGGTATTCGGTGGCCAATGACCGCGCCGACCGCCGGGCATTGGCGCGCAGTTTCGGGTGGCCGGCCAGCCAGTCCTTTGCGGCCTTCGGGTTCAAAAGGCCGAGGCCATCGAGGACCGGGACGTGAAGGTGGTGGTCGGTGTGGGGCAGGCCCATCGGGAAGGGCTGGAAGTCCTCCGGGCCCGGGACCTTGGTTTGCCAAAGGGCAAGACGGTCGGCCAGACGGTCGGGCAGCGTGCCAGCCACGTCTTGCCAGAACGGCGTATCGCGGCGGTCGCTGACATAGTGCAGCCGGATGAAGTCGCGGAAGTCGTCGACCTGCCGGGCGGCAGCGGCGTTGAAGGCGGCGCGGGCGCGGTCATCGGGGTTGGGGAGGACTGAACTCAGCAGCATCAACTGCACGACGGTGCCGTGGATCGACGTGGCCTCCAGCGGTTCGAGGAAGCTGGAGGAGAGGCCAAGGGCGACGCAGTTGTGGGTCCATTGCAGGTCGAGGCGTCCGGCGTCGATCCGGATGTCGTTGCGGACCTCGATGGGGTGGCCAAGCACGGTTTCGATCTCGGCCTTCGCCTGATCCGGGGTGACGTGCGCGTCGGAGAAGACGTACCCGCAGCCGTAGCGGCCTTGGGTCGGGATCTTCCACATCCAGCCCGAGCCTTGCGCCCATGCGAGGGTGCAGGGCTCGATCTCTTCGCCGTCCGGAATGTCCAGCCAGAAGGGGATGGCGCGGTTGACGGGCAAGGTGTCGCGGTAGCTGACCCACTGGGCACCCATCGGGCCGATCAGCGCGCGGCGAAAGCCGGTGCAGTCGATGTAGAGGTCGGCCTCGACCCGGGTGCCGCCTTCCAGCGCAAGGGCGGTGATGTTCCCGGTCTCGGCGTGACGCTCGACCCTTTGCACCTGGTCGTCGATTGTTGCGATGGCTTTCGCTTTCGACCGCAGCCACTTGCCCGCCAGCGCCTGGTCGAAGTGGAAGGCGTGGTGGTAAGGGCCGACCGGGACCCGCCTCCCGTTCACCATGGCGAAGGGGCTGCGGTTGCCGTTCAGGAGGTGTTGGAAGAGGTGTGTCTCGCCCACACTCTCCCCCTGCGACACCTGATAGACATCCAGCGCGTTGACGTCGAAGCCCGCCACGCGGTGCGGGTCGTCGATGGGGCCGTCGTAGCTGTGGCCCTTCCGCCGCCAGTCGCGGTGGCGGATGCCGAACTTGATCGTGGCCCCGGTGGCGGCGAGGAACTCGGCCTCATCCAGCCCGAAGTGCTGGAGCATCTGGCGGAAGACGGCCGTGGTGCCTTCGCCGACGCCGATGGTGCCGATCTTCGAGCTCTCGATGACCGTGACCTCGCAGGTGTGGCCCCCGCGCCGGGCGGAATCGCCCAGCATCATCGCGGCCAGCCAGCCGGCCGTGCCGCCCCCGACTACGCAGATGCGCCGGGGCCACATGCGATCAGCCTGCCTTGCGGACCGGGACGCGCGCCCATTCCGGGAGCCAGTTGCCGTGGGCTTCCAGAAGCTCGGAGGTGAGTTGCCAGATCTGGTCGAGGTCCAGTTCCGCCCCAGTATGCGGGTCGAGCATCGCGGCGTGGTAAATGTGGTCCGGGTTCTCGGTCAGGAGCGCCTGAACGGTAAGGTCCTGCACGTTGATGTTGGTCCGCATCAGCGCGATCAGTTGCGGCGGGATGTCGTGCACGATGGTCGGTTGCAGGCCCATGTGGTCGACCAGCACCGGCACCTCGACCGCGCAGCCATCGGGCAGCTGCGGGATGTAGCCGCGGTTGCCGATGTTGCCGTAGATCACCGAAGGCTCACCCGTCACGACCGAGTTCACGATTTCGGACGCGTATTCGTGGCTTTCCTTCACCTCGACGGTGTTGGCGGACTTCAGCGCCTCGGCCTCTTTCTTCCAGCGGGCGATCTGTTCGACGCAGCGCTTGGGGTATTCGTCCAAGGGGATGCCGAATTTCTCGATCAGGTCCGGGCGGTCGCGCTTGATAAACCAGGGGGTGTATTCGGCGAAGTGTTCCGAGCTTTCGGTCACGAAGTAGCCAAGCCGGGTAAGCATCTCATACCGCACCTTGTTCGGGCAGCGCGGGTTCCAGTGGGAGGGCTTGGGGAAGCGGCCCTCGCGGTAGCCTTTCACGAGGTCGGGGTAGAGGTTCTTGAAGCTGCCGTCGGGCTGGCGATGCTCGAACGTCAGGTAGAAGGCCATGTGGTTGATGCCGCCCGCGCGGTAGCGGATCTCCTCGACCGGAATGTCGAGGTCGCGGGCCAGTTCGTAGGCCGTGCCCTGGACGGAGTGGCAAAGGCCGACCTGCCGGATCGTCGGGTATTTCGCGGCGATGGCCCAGGTGTTGATCGCCATCGGGTTCACGTACTGCAGCATGATCGCGTTGGGGGCGACCTGCAGCATGTCCTCGCAGATCGACCAGAGATGCGGGACGGTGCGGATGCCGCGCATGATGCCGCCGATGCCCAGCGTGTCGGCAATGGTCTGGCGCAGGCCGAACTTCTTCGGCACCTCGAAATCGGTGATGGTGCAGGGGTCGTAGCCGCCGACCTGGAAGCAGACGACGACGAAATCGGCCCCGGTCAGCGCGCGCTTCTGGTCGGTGTAGGTCTTGACAGAAGCCTTGCCGCCGAGGGTCTGTGCGAGCTTGCCGACGATGATCTCGGATTCGGCCAGGCGTTCGGGGTTGATGTCCATCAGCCGGATTTCGGCCTGGGCCAGAGCCGGGCGGGACAGGATGTCGCCGGCGATGTTCTTGGTGAAGACGGTGGAACCGGCGCCAATGAATGTGATGACGGGTTTGGGCATGGTGTAACCTCAGGCTGCGATCTCGAAAGCCGCTTTCACAAGGCGGCGGGTGTAGTCGGTGGCGGGGCGTTCCAGGACGGCGTCGACGGGGCCTTCTTCGACGATACGTCCGTTCTGCATGACGATGACGCGGTGGCACAGGGCGCGGACGACTTTCAAGTCGTGACTGATGAAAAGATAGCTCAGACCCTTCTCGCGTTGAAGCTTGCGCAGAAGCTCGATGATCTGAGCCTGGACGGAGAGGTCAAGGGCGCTGGTCGGTTCGTCCAGCAGGATGAACTCTGGCTCCAACGCGATGGCGCGGGCGATGGCGAGGCGCTGGCGTTGGCCGCCGGAGAATTCGTGGGGGAAGCGGGAGAGGATGGTGTCGGGCAGGCCCGCATCGCGGAGCGCCTGTTTGACGCGGGCTTCGCGGTCGGCGCGAGTGCGGCCAAGGCCGTTGACGATCAGCCCTTCCTCGATGATCTGGCGGACCGACATGCGGGGGTTGAGGCTGGAGAACGGGTCCTGGAAGACGACCTGCATCCGCTTGCGGTAGGGGTTCATGCCCTTGCGGTCCAGCCCGTCGATGCGGTGGCCGAGGAAATCAACCTCGCCCTCTGTCAGGTTGTTGAGCCGCAAGAGGGCCTGGCCGAATGTCGTCTTGCCCGAGCCGGATTCGCCCACCAGCCCAAGCGTTTCCCCGCGTTTCAGCGCCAGCGAAAGGCCGTCGACGGCCTGCAGCTTGGACCATGTGCCCCGGAAGGCCCCGCCCTTGCGAAGGTTGTAGGTCACGCGGATGTTGCGGCCTTCAAGCACGGTGTCCGTCCCGACCTGCGCCGGGTCCGCCTGGCCCTTCGGTTCGGACCCCAGAAGCCGTTTCGTGTAGGGATGCTGCGGGTTGGAGAAGATCGCCTCGGTCGGACCGGCCTCGCGCACTTCGCCGTGCTGCATGACGTAAACGTGGTCGGCGAACTGGCGAACGACGGTCAGGTCGTGGGTGATCAGGATCACGGCGAGGCCGGTCCTTTCCTTCAAGGCCTTGATCAGGTTCAGGATTTCTGCCTGCACCGTCACGTCGAGCGCGGTGGTCGGCTCATCCGCGATCAGCACGTCCGGGTTGTTCGCAAGCGCCATGGCTATCATCACCCGCTGGCGCTGGCCGCCGGACAGCTGGTGCGGATATTGGTTCAGCCGCGCTTCGGGTTCGGGGATCTGCACGTCCTTCAGCAGGGCCAGCGTCTTTTCCCGGGCTTCGGCCTTGCTCATCCGGTTGTGGATGCGCAGGACCTCGGCGATCTGACTGCCGACGGTGTAGACCGGGTTGAGGGAGCTCATCGGTTCCTGAAAGATCATCGACAGCCGGTTGCCGCGCAGCTGCCGCATCTCGGCGGGCGAAAGGGCGGCCATGTTGCGTCCGGAATAGAGGATCTCGGTCTGCGGGTTGACGCTGGCCCGGCGCGACAGAAGCCGCATGATCGCCCGCGCGGTCACCGATTTGCCGCTGCCGGATTCCCCCACCAGCGCGATGGTCTGGCCCTGCTTCAGGGTGAAGGAGACATCCTTGACGGCCTCGATCGATCCGCCGTCGACCTTGAAGGTGACGCCGATCTTGCGGGCTTCGATGACGAAGTTGTCGGTCATGACGGCCCCTTCAATACGGATCGATGGCATCGCGCAAGCCGTCACCGAGCGCGTTGAAGGCAAAGACGGCGAGAAGCACGAAGCCGACCGGAGACAGGATCCACGGGTAAGAGCCGATCACCGAGAACGTGCCCGCGTCCTGCAGCATCAGCCCCCAGGAAATCAGCGGAGCCTTGACGGCAAACCCGAGGAAACCAAGGAAGCTTTCCAGAAGGATGATGGTCGGGATGCCAAGGGTGACGGCGACGATCACGTGGCTCATCACGTTGGGCAGGATGTGGCGGGTGATGATGCGCGTGTCGGAGGCACCGACGGCCGTGGCGGCGCGGACGTAATCGATCCTGGCCATGGCCATGGTTTTCGACCGCACCTCGCGCGAAAGCTGCGCCCAGCCGAGGCCCGCGATGACCAGGACCACGAAACTGAGGAAGATGTAGGACGGGGCCGTCACCGGGATCAGCGTGGTCAGCGCGAGGTACAAAGGCAGTTGCGGGAAGGCCAGGATGATCTCGACGAAGCGCTGGAACCAGAGGTCGAACCTGCCGCCCAGATAGCCCGAAGTGATACCGGCCAGCGTCCCGATGATGGTGATCAGCGTGATCGAGACCAGTGCGATGGTCAGGCTGATGCGGCTGCCGACGATGCCGCGCGACAGGATGTCCCGGCCGAGCTTGTCGGTGCCCAGAAGATGCAGCGGCGAGCCGTCGGAAACGCCGATGAAATGGCGGTCCATCGGGATCAGGCCCCAGAGTTGATACTCCCACCCCTTGGCGAACAGCACCAGGCTGCGCGGATTGTCGTAGTCCGGCCCCATCAGCGGCTGGAAGGTGATCGGGTCCAACTCCTCGCTTTCGGTGATCGGATAGACGACGGGCCAGAGCGTGAAGCCGTCCTTGGTGAAAAAGCTGACCTTGTCGGGCGAGACAAAGGAGCTGGTCGAGGCGTTGGGGTTCATCGGCGCGAAGAAATCGGCAAAGAGCGCCATGACCAGCAGGATCGACACCAGGATCAGACCCAGCATCCCCGGAATCGACCGCCGGAACCGCCGCCAGACCAGGGCGGGGTAGGTCTGGCTTTCGGTGGATACGGTGGAGATGCGGGCGTCGTCCGCCTCGCCTTCATGCAGAGCGGTCATGCGTCGGCCCCCACCCGGATGCGCGGATCAAGTGCCACCAGCAAAAGGTCTGCGAGGATGTTGCCGATGATCAGCGTGGCACCGAGGACCAGGAGAAGCGTCGCGGTCACATAGACATCGCCGATGCCCATCGACTGCACGATCGCGGGGCCGATGGTGGCCAGGCCGAAGACGATGGCGACCTCGATCTCGCCGGTCAGCATGTAGGGCAGGACGACGCCCTGATAGGCGACCAGCGGGTGCAGCGCGTTCGGCACGGCGTGTTTCATGATCACCGCGCCTTCGCCAAGACCCTTGGCGCGGGCGGTTTCCACGTATTGGGCATTCAGCGTGTCGAGAAGGTTCGCCCGCATCACCCGCATGTTGTAGGCAAGGCCCCCGATGGTCGCGACCGCGATCACCGGCCAGATGTGCTGGATCAGGTTCCAGAGCTTGGCCCAGTTGAAATCGAACCAGCCGAACCAGTAGGGCTGCCCGCCAAAGCGTGACGAATAGAACGAGCCGATCTCTTGCACGTCCAGCTTGTAGGCGAGGATGTAGAGGATGATCAGCGCCAGAAGGAAGCGCGGGATCGTCATGCCGAGGAAGGACACGAAGGACAAAAGGGTATCGACCCAGGTGTATTGTCGGGTGGCCGCAAGGATGCCGAAGCCGATGCCCAGGGCCGAAGCCAGAAAGTGACAGATCAGCGCGATGGCGATCGTCGGTGGCAGGCGCTGCAGGAGGATGTCCGAGACCGGCTTGTTGTAGACATAGGACTGGCCAAAGTCGCCGCGGCTGACGATGCCCCAGAGCCAGCGGCCGTATTGCAGCACCATGGGGTCGTTGAGGCCGTTCTTTTCGCGGTATTCCTCGGCAGCGGCAGTTGCGGTTTCGACCGAGGCGCCGCCTTGGGTGATCATGTTCGTGCGGATGAAGTCACCGTAATCTCCCGGCGGGGCCTGGATGATCGCAAAGGTGATCATGCTCATCACCAGAAGCACCGGCACGGATTGCGCGATGCGGATCATGAGGAAACGCAGCATGGCGTGTAACCTTTGGGGGGGATTTCGGTTCAGTTCCGGGGGGCGAGGCGATGGTTTGCCCCGCCCCCCGGGTTCGGGAGGAACTTTTAGTTGGCCGCCATCGGCCCTGCGTCACCGAAGGCACCCGGCAGGGTGTTCGGGTGCAGTTCAGCCCCGATCTGCTTGTCACCAGCGACCCAGACGCGTTCGCGGATGATGTTGTCCTCGGCCCAGTTGTACATGTAGATCGGTGCCCCGGCCGGGATGTTGGAGAAGCGCTTGTTGATGATCAGCGCCCCCGGATAGGCGGTCAGGCCGAAAGCGAAGACGTTTTCGGTGTAAAGCTTCTGATACTGCTTCATCAGCTCTACCCGTTCCGCCGCATCACGGCTGGAGATGAAGGCGTTGACCACCTTGACCATCTCTTCCTCGAAGGGCAGCAGGTCCATCTCGCCAGCCGGATTGGCCTGGTGCGAGCGCGACGAGGTCGGCCCGATCGGGGCCAGCATCGGCGTGTTCTGCACCACGGTGATCAATTCGGTCTGGTTGCGGAACATCGACCAGTCGAATTTGCCGCTGTCGCGGGCGTTGTCATAGTCCTTGGCAGGCAGCGAGTTCAGCGTCACCTGAAGCCCGATATCGGCCATCATCGCGACCACGCCTTCGGCGAGGTTCTTGTCGGTCTGGTAATCGACCTGGTGCAGAAGGACGACCGACACATCTTCGCCGTCAGGGTAGTTGACGAAGCCGTTGCCGTCAGTGTCGACGAGACCGGCCTTTTCCAGATGCGCCTTCGCGGTTTCGACCGAGTAGGGATAGTAGACGGTCGAGCCTTCGTCATAGAACGACGTCCCGGCATAAAGGCCGCCCGGATAGATCGTCGTGAACGGGCCTTTCACAAGGCTGTCGCCGAGACGCTGCCGGTCAAGCCCGTAGGTGACCGCCATGCGGAAGTCGGCGTTGCGGTTCAACTCGCGCACCTTCTGCGCGCGGTCATCGGGTTCCCCCCAGCCATTGGCCGAGAAGTTGATCAGCACCGAATAGCCGATGGTCCGCGGACCGAAGGCCAGACGGGCAGGGCTTGCCGGATCGGCAGATTTCTTCAGCGCCTCGACATAGTTTTCGGCCTGTTCGAGGTTCGAGAAGTCACCGGTCCCAGCCACGGCCTGCACGTCGCGGTCTGCCCAGGTGGACAGGCGGTACTGCATTTCGTCGAGGTAGGGCAGTTGCTGGCCGGTCTCGTCGACCTTCCAGTAATAGGGGTTGCGGCGCAGCACCACGATGTCGTCGGGGCGATGCTCGACCACGACCCAGGCACCCATCACCGGCAGGTTCATCTTGTCGGCCGGTATCCCGTTCAGGAACGCCTCATAGCTGGCGCCGCCGTATTTGGGATGCAGAGGCTTCAGGATGTGGCTCGGGCCGGGGCAGAAGTTGCCGTAGGCCATGTTGTAAAGCACCGACTCCGGGAAGGGCGTCGCGAAGCTCATCGTGAAGGTATAGGCGTCCACGATGGTCAGTGTGGCGTCCGAATAGGTCGCCGGGGCTGCGCCCATCAGCGGGGTCACTTCGGCGTCCATCACGACATCGTTCCAGTAGAAATCGATGTCTTCGGTGTCGAAGGGGTCACCGTCCGACCACTTCGCCCCCTCGATGAGCTTGATGGTCAGGGTCTTGCCGTCTTCGGACCATTCCCAGCTTTTCGCGAGGTTCGGCATCGGTTGCAGGTCCGCCGAATTCACGGTGAACAAGGGGCCCGTGCGCGTCAGGCATTCCACCAGACCAATGTCGATGCCGCCCCAGCCGTAGGACTGCCCGGCCCAGAAGTTCCAGCCTTCGGGACGTCCGCCGATGACATGGCGCATCACGTCGCCGTAGACGCCGGGACCGTCGGGCATGTTCGCGGTCTTGTAGACCAGCGGTTCCTTCGGCAGGCGATCCGCCAAGGCGGGCAGCTTGCCCGCGTCGACGAAGGCCGTGACCCAGGCCGGTTCAGAGTAGGCCGGCAGGGCCTTGTACTCGAAGATGTCCGAGCGGTTCACGTAGACCGGTTCGGTCTGCGCATCGAATTTTGGGGCTTCTGGCGGGGCTGTCGGAGCAGCCATCTCGGCCGCCACTGCCCCTGCGGACACCCCCAGCAACAGCGCTGCCATAGCAGCGCGCTGGATACGAATCGTCATGTTTCCTCCCTTGGCCAACGCTTGTTTTGTGATCGATCGACTGTCACGGCTTCGCCTGCCGGACAGAGAATCCCTCCAGATCCCTGTGCGGCACACTTGAAGGTTGCGGGAGGCCGGGGTTTTCAACAATATCACTTTGTCAGATATTTTTCCGGTTTTCTAAGATTGACGGAGAGAAGCCCGCATGAGCGACGATCGAAGCCGCGCGCAGCTGCGTCGCAATCCGATGCCGGTGCCGAACCACGACCGGCACTTCTATTCGCAGCTGCGGGCCTTCGGGCGCTTTGGCATCCGCATCTTCGAGCCCGTGGTGATGCCGTTGCCGCATTGGCACGGCCATATCGAGGCGAACTTCGCCGACAATTTCCGGATGACCTACGACATCGACAACGAAAAGCTGGTCCTGCCGGAAAACCGGCTGGTCCTGTTCTGGGCGGGGGTGCCGCATCAGTTGACCCGGATCGATCCGGTTGGCGACGCGCCCGGCAAGCTGGCCAACATCTACCTGCCGCTCGACAGCTTTCTGCAGATGCGCCACATCATGCCGCTGCAAGCCGCGCTGATCGGGCGCGGCATGGTCGTGTTGCCGGAGACGCTGTGCGACGGTGCGCTGATGCGTCGCTGGTATCAAGATTACCGGTCGGGCGATTTCGAACGGGCCGAGATCGTCAAGATGGAGATGAACGCCCTGTTTCGCCGCGCGGCGATCACCGGCTTTGATTATCTGCGCGCGCCCCACCATGACATCGGCACCGACCGCAGTCTCAGCTCGGCGCATGTCCGCCATGTGATCGCGATGGTCCGCTTCGTGCTGGAGAACCTGGAGAAGCCGCTGTTGAATGCGCAGGTTACGGCGGTGACGGGCCTGCACGAGAACTACGCCCTGTCGCTGTTTTCCCGCACGATGCAGGTCCCCTTGAAGCAGTTCATCAACCGAATGCGCCTGATGCGGGCGCGGGCGCTGCTGGTGGAAAGCTCGACTGCGATTTCCGAGGTGGCCGAGCAGAGTGGTTTCAGCTCGATCACCCAGTTCTACGCCCAGTTCCGGTCCGGCTATGGCATCTCGCCCGCCGCGCTTCGGCAGCACTATATCCAGATGGACTTGCGGTAGAGATGCTGGCTTGGGGCTTCGGTGTGGGGAAGGGGCCCCTAGCCGTCGGCAAGGACCTGGCGCAGGATCGGGATGGTCGCAGGGTCGAGCCGTTGGGCAAAGAACCGCGCGCATTGCAACCGGGCGCAGGTCAGAAACCACATGTAGCCGGGTCCTGCGGTCTTGCGGATCTGCTGGCGGGCGGCCTCGGCACCGGGGTTGGTCATATTTCCGGTCAGCTGCGCCATGGTTACCCGCGCGTCGAGGGCTGCAAGGTCATAGTCCGGGTCGCCCAGCGACAGGCTTTCGATGTCGATCAGGGTGGTTTGCCTGCCTGACAGGAAGACATGTTCCAGTTTCATGTCGGCATGGATGGGTCGCAGACGCACGGGAACGGTCCAGCTTTCGAGCCTTGCCACAAGGTCGGCGGCGCATTGGCCGGCCTGGGGGTCAAAAGGCGCGACCAGCTGCTGCGCCCGGTGGGCCCGGTCCAGGAGCGCCTTGCGATCCAGCACCCGCCCGGGGACGACAGGCAATGACCAGAGCGACCGAAGGGCGTAGAGAACCTGCGCGACTGCGGCGTCGGTCATTTGCGCCTCAAGCGGCAGTCCCGGCGCGCTGGCATAGGCGATCAGGCCAAGATCCGGGACAAGTCCGGCGACGGGCGTAAAGCTGATCGCCCGGCCCCGCGCTGCATCGGCTAGATTGGCGAGCGCCTGTGCCTGCGCTGAAACGCGCATCTCGGCAGTCTGCTTGACATAGAAGACCTGACCATCGTCGCGGGTCCAGCGGAAGGTGGCCGACAGGCCGGGCCGGTAGCGCATCAGGTCCGGTGCGGCGCGGGCCGGGCCGCCGATCAGGCGGGGCGCATATTCTGCGGCAAGGGCGACGAACTGGGCCAGATGCGGCAGTCGGTGATCCTGCGGAAAGGCCTGGAAGAGGGCGCCCGACACAGGATCGAACTGCGCGTCCGGATGCTCCTGCGCCAGTTTTTCGGCCTTGGTCCCGGCAAAGAACCAGATCGATCCTTCCGGGGCATCGGCCTTGGAGCCGAGGGCGACATGCAGGATTGCGCGGGCCCCCGGCTGGTAGCGGAGCCGCAAGAGGCGTGTCCCGGCATGGCCGGTGATCCGGGAAAGGTCGGCCCGGCCAAGGGCTGCAAGCGGGGGCAGATCGCGGTCGCGCAAGTGATCGTACATCAGGCCGCCTCGTCGATCAGGCCCTGGATGACCGCGCCCGTGGTGCTGCTGAAGGCGTAGATCATCGAGAGCCGCAGAAGGGCCGCCCGGCGCCAGATGCCGATGTGCTGCAACGACAGCTGCGGCAGGGCGTAGTCGATGGCATTCAGAAAGGCGCGGCGGGAGGTGCCGCCCTGCAAGCCCGCCAGCAGGAGATGCGCCTGAAGATTGCCCGCATCCAGCGCGGGATCGCCAAGGCGCAGGGTGTCGAAATCCAGAAGCCCGACGCTGCCCTGATGCAGAAGGATCTGGCCTTCGTGCAGGTCGCGGTGACAGGGAACGGGGGGCAAAGACCGAAGCGCCAGCATGTCCTCGGTCAGGCGCGCGAGCGGATCGCGCAAGCGACGGGCAAGGTCGGGAAAGACCGCGGCTGTGCGGTCTGCCCAGGCGGTCAGGATCGCGAGTTCGTCCGGGACCCGGTGGTCCTCCGCTGCGATCGGCAGGGCTTGCAGCGCGCGGATCGCATTCATGACATCCCGCGTTGCGCGGAAGCCGGGAACGCCGCGAAAGACCGGCGGCGCGCCGGGGAGGGCTGCGTAGAGCGCAAGGCCAAGGTCGGGATCGAACCCAAGCGGGCGCGGGATCGTCAGGGCTGAAACCCCGTCTAGCGCCAGCCAGAGGGCGTAGTGCCGGTCATAGGCGGCTTGCCCCGAGCCCGAGGTCACAGGCCTGAGGCGGGCGTAGTGCGTGCCATGCTTGCCCGCGATCCGCAGCACGGCGCGCTTGCCAAGGCGGTGGGCGACAAGGTCGATTTTGGACCCCGGATCAAGCCCGAGTGTACCGAGCCGGTCGGCGGCCCAGACGGGATCGTGCAACAGGCGCAAGCCGGGGAGCTTGGTGTCAAATCCCGGGCGACGGAGGACAAGGCCACTGCCGGGATCGGCAACTACGGCTGCCGCAGGACCAAAGGCTGATTGGCCGCGACGAGGCTTGGACAGGCGAACGCTTTCGGCCAGCGCGAGCGCTTCGGTGCCAGGCCCCACCCATTCGGCGATGAACGTTTCGGCAGTGCCGCCTTCCGCGTGCAGGACAAGTTGCATCGGCTTGGTTGCGGGAAAGTGCACCCGCCCGACCCTGAGGGCCAGAGGAGAGGTCCCGGAGGACAGGGCCTTTGCAGCCTCGGGCGAAGGCCCTTCCGCGATCAGGGCCCGTAGGGTTTCAGGGTCCGGGCAAAGGCGGGCGGGAATGTCCATCTGCGTCATGCGAGCTGCCCCTGTCTTTGCGGCGGCACGGGCACGAACCGGCCGGCCTGAACCAGAACCACCCGGCTGGCGAGGGTCAGCGACACGGCGTCATGCGCGATCAGCAGGGTCGTGCGGCCCCTGGCCACCGCCCGCAGCGTGCCCACAAGGTCGCGCGCGGTTGCGGCATCCAGACCCGTGAGCGGCTCGTCAAGGATCAGGATCGGCGCATTGCGCAGGATGGCCCGGGCAATCGCGATCCGCTGGCGCTGCCCGCCCGAAAGGGTCTCGCCCCGTTCGCCGAGAAGGGTATCGTAGCCCTCTGGCAGGCGGCGGATGAAGGCATCCGCACCGGCGGCGGTGGCGGCGGCAAGGATCTCGTCTTCGGTTGCGTCAAGGCGGCCATAGGCGATGTTGTCACGCACCGACGTGGCAAACAGGACCGACTCTTGCAGCACGACGGCGATCTGGTCGCGCAAGGATGCCAGCGAGACCTTGCGCAGGTCATGGCCGTCAAGGGTGACGCGTCCTTCTTGTGGGTCGTAGAACCGCATCAGAAGCTTTGCGACCGATGACTTGCCAGCGCCGCTGTCACCGACCAGAGCGACCACTTCGCCCGCTTCGATGTGCAGGCACGCATTCTGCAGGACCGGTGCCTGACCCGGGTAGCTGAAGGTCACGCCTTCAAGCGCAAGCTGGCCGGTCACGGCATGGGGTTCAGTCTTGCCGGGGCGGTCCGTGATGTCGGGTTGGATGTCCAGGATTTCCAGCAGCCTTTCGCCGCTGGCCGTGGCCTTGGCGATGCGGGAGGTCATCGCACTCATCTTCCGGATCGGCTTGTAGAGGGTGGTCAGGTAGGCAGTGAAGATCAGAAGGTCGCCCGGGCTGACGGCCCCGCTGCGCACCCGGGTGACGCCGTACCAGAGGACCATGCAGGTCCCGACGGCCAGCAACACCTGCACCACCCGGTCCATCTGCGCGGCCATGCGGGTGGAGACCACTCCCGCCTCGGCGGAGGAGCTGTTCTGGCGCGAGAAGCGCTCTTCCTCATAGGCCTCGCGGGCAAAGCCCTTGACCACCGAGATGGCCGAGATGCCTTCGGTCATCACCACGGCGATCTTGCCTTCCTTGCGGCGCTGGCGGCGGGCGGCGTCCCGGATCCGGGCGCTATAGGCTTGCGTGACCCAGACCAGTCCCGGCAGCACCACTAGGGCAGCGAGGGTCAGCCGCCAGTCCATCAGGACCATGATCAAGACGGTGCCGACCATCACGACAGTCCGGGCAGCAAAGAACACGGCGGCATCGATCAGCAGGTCGCGCATCATCCGCACATCGCCGGTCAGGCGCGAGATGATGTCGGCGCTGGAGGCGGTGTCGTGAAAGGAATGCGACAGCCGCTGGACGTGGCGGTAAAGGTCCAGCCGGATATCGGCCACGACCTTCTGCCCGACAGTGGCGATCATCGTGGCCTGCACATAGGCCATGGCCCCGCCGATCACTGCGACAGCCAGTATGGTCAGCGCCGCGGCGGCCAGCAGTTCGTCCCCGGTTCCGAACCAGTCGATCAGCCGAGACATTACGGCGTCCGGTTTGTCCTGCGGGATCAGGATGCCGTCGAACACCACTTTCATTGGCCAGGGCCGGATGATTTCGGTCAGGGCCACGACCAGCATGGCCAGGGACCCAAGGATCAGCTTCTGGCGATGCGGGCGGGCATGGGGACTCATCCGGCGGAAGAGGCGCCAAAGCGCGCGGGGGGCGACGTTCGCCTCGCTCATGCCGGGACTCCTTGCCGGGCGAGATCCACCACGGCACGGGCATTGTCGGTCCAGTCGTGGCGACGACCCTCGTTGGCGGAATTGCGGGCGAGCCTTGCGGCCAGGGCGCGGTCATTTGCCAGACGCAGCAAGGCCTCTGTCAGGGCGACCGGATCGCCGGGCGGGACCAATAGGGCAGTGTCGGTTCCGTCCAGCACCTGCGCGGTCTGGCCAATGCGGCTGGCGACGATCGGTCGCCCGAGCGCCAGATATTCGTAAAGCTTGAGCGGAGAGAAATAGTGCCCCTCGGCGGCGGGATAGGGCGCGGTTGCCACATCCATCCGGGCGATGAGGCCCGGCAAGTCGTCATGCCCGACCCAACCGGTCAGGGTGATGGCATCCTCCAGCCCTGCACCCGCCGAATAGCCTTCGACCCAGGGCTTTCGCGGGCCCTCGCCGACGACAAGAAGATGGGCAGAGGGGACATGGTCACGAAAGGCGCGGAAGGCGGGCAGAAGCGTATCCAGCCCGTGCCAGGCCTTGAGCGAGCCGGAAAAGCCGACGACGAAGGCGTCGTCCGGAATGCTCGGGACCCGTGCCTTTGGCACTTGCGGGTGGAACCTAGCAGTATCGACCGCGTTGCGGATCACATGCACCCGGTCTGCCGCCGCGCCACGCTGAGTGACGTAGGCCACCAGTTCGTCCGACACCACGGCCAGCGCATCGGCGCAGCGGAAGACCTCGGCTTCGACTGCGCGGGCTTCGTCCGACAGAACCAGCGCGCGGTATTCGGCCTGTTCGCTGACAAGGGGGGCGTTCACCTCGACCACCACCGGCACGCCCAGCCGCCGTCCGGCGCAAACCCCGGCTGTGGACCAGAGCGCATAGCGTTCGTAGATCATGTCAAAGGGCCAGTTGCGGTGCAGCGCGACCAGCCGATCCGCGATGGCAGCGGCGGTGGCAATGTGACTGCGTTCCTTGCCCGCACGGTCGTCATGCGGGGTCAGCGTCGCTGAGACCTGGTCGACCGGATAGATGGCTGACCCCTGGCCGCGCTTGGCGCAAAGCACCCGCACTTCGTGTCCGGTCTGGTGGAAGGCCTGCGCCATGGCCGTGATGTGGACCGAGGCGCCTTTTTCGCCGAAGACCGCGATGCCGCCATCGGCACAGACATAAGCGATGCGCATCACGCGGCCCCCCGGGAGGATTTCGGGGGCGACATCCGGGCGAAATGATCGGTCAGCTGCGAGACGTTGGTGGCGAGATCGAAGAGCTGTTCTGCACGACGCCGACCTGCAGCCCCCATCGCGCGGGCCCGATGCGGGTCAGTCAACAGCGTTTCAAGCGCATCGGCCAGGGCCACTGGATCGCCGGGGGGACAAAGCAGACCGGTTTCATCCTCGGCCACGATCTCGGGCCCGCCGGTGACGGTGGTTGTGACAACGGGAATGCCCTTGCCCATGGCTTCAAGAAGGACCGTCGGCAACCCGTCTCGGTCACCGTCCGCAGTGATGACGCAGGGAAGTGTGGCAATGGCTGCTGTGCCAAGCTCGACGGCCAGTTGCTCTTGCGGCATCGGCCCGGTCAGCGTGACCCTTCCTGCCAGGTCAAGTCCAGCAATTTGCGACTGTAGCGCACCCTGCAAAGGCCCATCGCCGATGATCCGGCAGTCAAATTCCAAGCCGCGGTCCCGCAGAATCGCGCAGGCATCGACCAGTACCGCGAAGCCCTTTTTTTCCACCAGTCTGCCGACCGCCAGTATGCGCCCCGGTACGACGCTTTCGGCCGGGCTGAAGAGCGAAAGATCGATCCCGTTGTAAAGCCGGTGAATGCGCGCGGCCGCTTCGGGGCAGAGCGTGCTGAGGTGGTCGGCGTTGCAGTCCGAGACCGTGACCGTAAAGGCCGCCTCGCACAG
Source organism: Paracoccaceae bacterium (assembly GCA_046305855.1). GTDB lineage: Bacteria > Pseudomonadota > Alphaproteobacteria > Rhodobacterales > Rhodobacteraceae > Tabrizicola. The sequence goes on along the minus strand of JBKDYO010000149.1, from coordinate 17,192 downwards.
CTTGGCGCGGCGCTTGGCGGCGTCGACCTCGGGCGAGACATAGGTGTGGTAGATGTCGCGCGCATGCGCGGTGTAGGAAAAAGTCCCGCCAAGGTCTCGCGCTGCCAGCAAAGCCACTGTCGTCGGGTCCGACCCGAAATGCGCGTGGAGATGTGTGATGCCTGCACCTCGGGCCAGCCGCGCCACTTCGGCGGCCTTTGCCTGCAGCGCGGCCACGCTTCTTGGGTCATTGCCGGCGAAGAGGACGGCATCCTCGGGGTCTTCGACCGGCAGTGGTCCCGCGGCTTTCGACAGGTAAGTCACTTTGGCACGCAGGTCGGCCAGCCTGGCATGGCGCGGTTCGTCCGGCGGGGTCAGCAGCGAAAACACGTGACATTCGATCCCCAAAGCCTCCAGCGCCAGAAGCTCGTTCAGGATGAAGGTCTCGGAGAACCTTGGGAAACGCTTCAGCACATAGCCGATCCGCGTGGGGGTCTGGTCATCCATTCAAGGTCACCTCATGGTTGGCGCGTGCCGCGTCGGCTAGAACCGCCGCGATATGGTCGGCGGCGACCGACGCGCCGTCGAAGCTCAGGCCCGGCATCGCGGGGGCGGGCGGGGGTCTGGAAGTCAGGGCCTTGGCCATCCGGGCGGGAGTCAGATCGTGGCGCCAAACGACCGTCGCCATGTCCAGCGCAAGCAGGCGTTCCGCCCGGATGCGCTGTTCGCCCGACGGGCCGACGCGCGGCACCACAAGGGCAGGGCAACCAGTGACGAGGGCCTCGGTCACCGAGTTGTAGCCGCCCATCGTGATGAAGAGGTCCGAGCGCGCCACGATGGCGGGCAGGTCGGCTGTGGTATCGAGGAAGACCGCGTTTGCGACACTCGCGCGATGGCGGAGCGCGGCGGCAAGTTCGGCGTCCATCAGCGGCCCGGCCACCAGTGTCAGCTCTGGGCGGCGGTGAGGGGCCAGCGTCTCGAACCCTGCCAGAACGGTATCGAGCAGCATGTAGGCGTCGCGCCCGCCGCCGCCGGACACCAGCACCCGCCGTGGCGGACCGGCCCAGCGTTCCCGTGCCGCCGGGCGGGCGTTCGTCACCGCCCCGCAATAGCGCACATGACCGGGACGCAGGCCTTCAAGCCCGTAGGCTGCATCAGAGGGATAGAACCGCTCGCTTCCATAGATCAGGACCTCGTCATAGAGGTCGGAGATGACCGTATCGGTTCCCGTGGCCCTCCAGGCGCGGGCGACCCGGTCCGGGTCATCCAGGATATCGCGCAGTCCCAGGATGACCCGGGTCCGCTTGCGCGACCTGAGGGTCCGGATCGGCTCGACCAGCTCGTCCCAGACGCCAGCGGGTTCGTGGTCGACCAGAAGGACGTCGGGCGCGAAGGTTTCGATGACCCGCTCGAGGATGCCTGCGCGCAGGGCACGGGTGGTTGCTGCATCGATGCGCAGACTTCCGGCCTGCCAGCGCCCGCGCCCCAGTTTGGTCAGCGACGGCAGCTTGACGTAGTCGATCCCGGGCGACGGTTCGAACACCATGCCCGCCGGACAGCCGACCAGCATCAGGATCGACGCACCGGGCACACGCGCAACCAGCTCTCGTGCAATGGCAGTGTTGCGCCGCATATGGCCTAGGCCAATCGTGTCATGCGAATACATCATCACCGATGGCCCGCGCCGCTGGCCCGCCTGCTTGCCGGTTTCGGCGAGCAGGGCACCGGTCAGTTCCGCCAGCCGCGACATGGCAAAGGGCTTGGACAGGAAGGCCGACACCGACAGACCCTCGGCCCGCAGCCGGTTGTCCAGCGTGTCCTGCCCGGTCATGATGACAATGGGCACTTCGTTCAGGGATGCTGCGGCAGAGGTCAGAACGTCGATCCCGTCCCCGTCACCAAGGTTGACGTCGGCCAGCACCAGATCGAACTGCGTTGCGGCCAGTTGCCGCCGGGCCTCGTGCGCCGAGGCGGCATGAGTCACGGCATGGCCCCCGCGGCCAAGCGCGCGGCAGATGTTGCGGGCGATGATCGGCTCGTCTTCCAGAAGCAGGATACCGGACATCACGTCCCCCTTGGTCAGCGCGCATGGACTTGCGATCAGCGGTGGTCATCCCGAACCGGGCCCTGTGTGGCCGCTTTGGGTGAGACCTGAGTGACCTGAAACGCCGCGCCTGCCGATGTCGTCGGCCGCGAAAACTGGGGCATATCGCGCAGTTCTGGGGTGAGAGGGCGCCGCTTACACCCTGCGACTGATGCCCATAAACCTTAGGCATATATGCATCTGTCTGGTCGCGGCATGAGGATGAAGCCTGTCAGCTGAACGAGTGAGCAGGCCATGACGATTCTTCCCAAGACGATGTTATTGCGCGACTCCCCGCACCATCTGCGGATGGTGGTCGCATTCCTGCTGATCAGCTTCGTGCTGGTGTTCTCGACGGCTCTGGTGCTGTCGACGACGCTGTCGCGCTACATCGTCGCGCAGATGATGCTGCGCGATGCCACCGTTTCCACCGAGTTCCTGAATTCAGTCGTGCACGTCGAGAACGCCACCGGCTATTTCTCAAGGAACTCGACCAAGTCAGCCGATCAGGACATCGAGGAACTTCTGACCCACGTCGGCCGTCTGCCCGATGTCTTTCGCGCCAATGTCTATTCGGGCGACGGCACGATCCTGTGGTCGAGCGATGCCGAGATGATCGGGAAGAGCTTTCCCGACAATGACGAACTGGCAGGTGCGATGCGCGGGGACCTGCACCCCGAGTTGAACATCGTGGAACGCGGCGCAAAGGACGAACACGTCGGATTTCCGCCCGGCGTCACCGAGTTCATCGAATACTACATCCCGATCCGCTCGACTGATGGAACGGTCGTGGTGGGGGCGGTCGAGGTCTACAAGGCCCCCGGCGCGCTTCTGGTGTCGATGCAGCAGGTGCGCAGCTATGCCTGGCTTGGGGCGCTTGCGGCAGCGGCGGTGCTGTTCGGCGGGCTGGCGGTGGTCGTCACCTACGCCAGCCGGGTGCTGATCCGGCAAGAGGCGCGGACGGTCGAAACCGAACGGCTGGCGGTCGTCGGGGAAATGGCCTCGGCCGTGGCGCATGGCTTGCGCAATCCTTTGGCCTCGATCCGGTCCTGCGCCGAGTTGACGCTGGATGACGATATTCCCGAAAGCAGCCGCGAGAACCTCACCGACATCACCGATCAGGTTGACCGGCTGGAAGGCTGGATCCGGTCCTTCCTGATCCGGAGCCGCCGCGACCCGGCGAGCCTTTCGGACCAGGCGCAGATCGACCAGGTGATCGCGCGCTGCGTTGACGGGTTCCAGCCGCAACTGACGCGGCGGGGGATCAGCGTCTCGGTCACCCCCGGTCTGGGCAGCCCGATGGTGCTGGGTCGCCCGGCGGAACTGGAGCAGGTGCTGAACACGATCATCTCGAACGGGATCGAGGCGATGGACGACGGAGGCGTTCTGGGGCTGGCGTGGACCAACCGGACGGACGGGATGGTCGAAGTGCGGGTCACCGACACCGGGCCCGGTGTCCCGGAGGAGATGTTGCTGAAGGTGTTCGAGCCGTTCCAGACCGGAAAGGCGGCGGGGCTTGGCGTGGGGCTTGCCCTGGGTCGGCGGATCGCCGAACGGATGGGCGGGTCGCTGGAACTTGCAAATGGTGCGCGGCATGGCGCGGTGGTGACACTGCGTCTGCCGGCGATGGGTTAAGGAGGTGCTGTGATGTCCGACATTCTGGTGGTGGACGACGAAGAGGTTCTTGCGCGGTCGATCGTGTCCTTCATGGAACGTCGCGGCTTTTCAGCCGAGTATGCCGTCGACAGTCGCGGGGCAAAAGCGATGGCAGAGCGCGATCATCCGCGTCTGGTCCTGCTTGACGTCCGACTTGGCCGTGACAACGGACTTGACCTTCTGGGCTGGTTCCAGGCCCAGGCACCTGAAACCCAGATCGTGGTGATGACCGGTCACGGCGAGATCGGCATTGCCGTCGACGCCATGAAGCGGGGCGCACGCGATTTCCTGACAAAGCCCGCCCCTTTGGCGACCATCGCTGGGATAGCGGCCAATCTCATGCTGAGCGAGGTCGCCCGGCCCGGCGATGCGCGGGGGGTTGACCGGATCCTTGGACGGTCCTCGGCGGCGGTCGACCTGCGCGCGCAGGTTCGTCGTCTGGCACCCCAGGCCGAGGGGATCGCTGCGCCGACAATGCTGATCACCGGTCCGCGCGGGGCGGGCAAAACAACCGTGGCGCGGGCCATCCACGAGACTGCGAAGGGCAATCGTGGCCCGCTCGTCGAGGTCGATTGCAGCCTCGACAGCGCCCCGCTGGAAACCGCGCTGCGGCAATCTGGTGGCGCTATCCTGCTGCGCCACGTCGATGCCCTGACGCTTGCGCAGCAGGCCAGCCTGATCGCGCGGATGGCCGCCCCGGATGCCCCCTGGGTGCTGGCCACCACGACGGGAAATCTGGCCATCCGGGAACGTGAGGGGGCGTTCCGCTCGGACCTTCTGTACCGCATTCAGGTGGGCTGGATCGACGTGCCCGCGCTTTCGGAACGCAACTCGGACATCCTGCCGATTGCGGAGGTTTTTGCGCGCCAGTCCGCCCAGCGTCATGGCCGTGACCGTCCCCGTCTGACCGGCGAAGCGCGGGTTCAACTGGTCCAGCATGACTGGCCCGGCAACCTGACCGAACTTGAGATCTGCATGGAGCGCGCCGTGCAGCGCGCGGGGAACAACCCGATCGGCGCCGACGATGTCCGCGTCATCACGGGTGACGCTGCCGCAGATGTGCCCAATCTGGTGCAGATGGAGGAAACGGCGCTGTCCAAGGCCTTGGCCGCCACCCATGGCAACAAGACCCGCGCGGCTGCCCTCTTGGGGATCAGCCGGGACACGCTGCGTTACCGGATCGAGAAGTACAATATCTCAGGTCCGCAGGGGTAGCTGATCCAGCGCCCAGGGCTGGCCCTTCTCGGCCAGTTTCAGGGCGCGGCGGACTAGTGCAACGTGGAAGAAATGCCCGGCCAGTGCGGTGTCCGCTGCTGAGGAAAGGGCGAGTGTCTGAGCCAACGCGGTTCTGGCCAGGACATCCAGCCGCCCCTCGGTCCGTGTCGCGAACCAGGCGGCCAGATTGCCCAGATCGGCTTCGGGCGGGGCAAGGGCGAGGTCATCCAGATCCAGAAGCCAGACCTTGCCTGACCTGTCCCGGAGGGTCTGCCCGGGATGAAAATCACCATGGATCACCGTTCTGTCCGGCCAGCCCAACGCCGCATCCTGCATCTCCAACGCTGTCACCAGCGCGTGGACATGGGACGGAGCTGCGCCAAGTCGGGGGCGAATGCGAAGGAAGGGATCAAAGCGGTACAGCCCGTCCGGTGGCATCCTGTGCAACGCTTGCAGGACGGAAAGCATCTCGGCCAAGGACGGCGGTTGTGCCGCGATAACCCGGTCGAATGACAGGCTCAGCGGTCCTGTCTTGCCCAGAACGGCAGGGGTCGCCACGCCAGCGCTCCGTGCCACAAGGCTGCGTTGCATGGCGGTATCCGCTGCCGACGCCGACGGGTAATGCTTTTCGAACCCGCTTGCGTCTGGTGAAAGGGCAGGGGAGGGCATCACAGGGTCAGGATCGCGCGCGCGGCCCTGTCCTCTCCACTCGGGCCGAGGTCCACGGGCGGTCGCCGGCGGCGGGTGGCGACTTCCTGCGTCAGCCAGGTGATCGCGCTGTCCGGCGATGCCGGATCAAGCCACGTCCCCAGCCGCTTCGCCCATGACATTGCGCGTGCGGTCTGGTCGTCGATGCTGCGCGGGATCGGCACCAGAAGTGTCGGCGTGTCCGTGGTCGCAAGTTCCAGCACCGAATTGTACCCGGCCGTCGAGATCACGATGTCGGCCTCGCGAAATAGATCATTCAATGCGCCCCCCGGATCAACCTTGCGGTCCGCCTCGGCCAGTTGGCCAAAGCCTTGGGCGCGCGGGCCGATTGCCTGAACCACGTCGATGGCCGCGCACTGACACCGCGCGCGCGACAGTGCAACGTCGATCTCGGCATAAAGCGCGCGCGCGGTTTCGGCCGTGCCACCGCCACCAGTCGCGACGAGGACCGTCAGCAGGGTGCCGCCCGTTCCCCTTCGCCGCCCTGTCGGTCGGTAGATCCAGCCCGCCGGGACCACGGAACGGGCCGCAAGGGCGGCAGGGTTCGGCATCCAGTGATCTTCCGGATTGGCAATGACCACCAGATCCCAGGGCCTGCGGCCTGCAAGGCAGAAGCGATGCAACTGGTCGTCTGGTGTCTCGCGCAGCACAAGGGCTAGGGGCAGCCCCAATTGCTCGATTCCGGGCACTGTCATGGTATCGAGAACAAGAACGCCGGCCCCGGTTCTGGCTGCAGCTTCGGCCATCCGGTCCCGTTCGACGACCTGCACGGTCTCGAAAGTCCGGAGTTCGTGGTCCTGCAACCCTTCGGGACGCGCGTTGCTGATCAGGTGCAGCCTGCGCCCCGGGGCCAGCGCGCTGAGGCGGCTGGCAATCGTGGCCGACCGGCGAAGGTGCCCGAGACCGGATTTGCTGGTCGCAAGAAAACAGATGTCCGCAGGTGACAAGAAGGGTCTCCGCCGTCGTTGCGATGCACGGACCTTGTCGCGGGCGGGATGAGCAAGACAAGTCAGGGGGCGGGAGGATCTGGGTCATTTGCCCCATGGCGACCCTTCCCATAAGGCCGCCACGACAGTTGAGCCGCCGAGGCCGATTTTCAGTCGGCCTCGACGAAGACCTCCGCGCGCTTCTTGCGGATGGTGGGCAGGAGCATGACCACCAGCACGGCGACCGTCAGCAGAAGCAGCGTCAGGCTGATCGGGCGGGTGACGAAGATCGAGGGATCGCCCCGGCCAAGGATCATCGCGCGGCGGAGGTTCTCCTCCAGCATCGGGCCGAGGACGAAGCCGAGGAGAAGCGGCGCCGGTTCGCACTTCAGCTTGAGCAGGGCGTAGCCCATGAGGCCGAAGAAGGCGACGGCGTAAAGATCATAGACGTTCGAGTTCACCGAATAGACCCCGATGGAACAGAAGGCCATGATGATCGGGAAGAGGACGTGGTAGGGCACTTTCAAAAGCTTCACCCACAGCCCGATCAGGGGCAGGTTGAGGATCACCAGCATCAGGTTGCCGATCCACATGCTGGCGATGATGCCCCAGAAAAGCTCGGGCTGTTCGCTGGCGACATTGGGGCCGGGGACGATGCCCTGAATGATCATCGCACCGACCATCAGCGCCATGACCGGGTTCGCCGGGATGCCAAGGGTCAGAAGCGGGATGAAGCTGGTCTGCGCGCCTGCATTGTTGGCGGATTCCGGGCCCGCGACCCCGGCGATTGCGCCGTGGCCGAACTCCTCGGGGTGGTTGGAGAGGCGCTTTTCGACGGTGTAAGAGGCAAAGGAGGCGAGGACCGCCCCGCCCCCCGGCAGGATGCCGAGGATCGAGCCGATCGCGGTGCCGCGGACCATCGGCGCGACCATGCGGCGAAGGTCTTCGCGCGAGGGGAAGAGGCCGCCGAGTTTCGTGCCAAGGACGGTGCGGTCCTGTTCACCTTCCAGGTTGCGCAGGATCTCGGCGATGCCGAAGACACCGACGGCGAGGGCGACGAAGGACAGGCCGTCGGCGTATTCGGTGATGCCGAAGGTAAAGCGCGGCGTGCCCGTGTAGATGTCGGTGCCAACAAGGCCAAGGATCAGGCCAAGGACGACCATCGCCAGCGCCTTCAGGATCGACCCGTGGGCCAGCGCGATGGCGGACACGAGGCCAAGGACCATCAGGCTGAAATACTCCGCCGCGCCGAATTTCAGCGCGATGGCGGTCAGGGGCGGGGCGAAGAGCGCGACGAGGAGTGTGGCAACGGTCCCAGCGAAGAAGGACCCGAGTGCGGCCACGGCCAGCGCCGTCCCGGCCTTGCCCTTGCGGGCCATCTGATAGCCGTCGATGGCGGTCACGGCCGAGGAGCTTTCGCCCGGCATGTTGATCAGGATCGCCGTGGTCGACCCACCATACTGCGCGCCGTAGTAGATGCCCGACAGCATGATGAGCGACGACACGGGTTCCAGCTGAAAGGTGATCGGCAGAAGCATCGCGATGGTCGCGGTCGCCCCGATCCCCGGCAGGACGCCGATCAGGGTGCCAAGGATGACGCCGACCAGGCAGAAGAACAGGTTTTCCGGCGAGGCCGCGGTGGCAAAGCCAAGCGAGAGGTTGGAGATCAGGTCCATGATGCGCCTTCAGAACGGAAGCCAGGGGCCGAAGCGGCGGAAGGGCAGGCCGAGGCCGTAGGAGAAAACCACGGTCGCGAAGACGGTGACGGCGACGGCCAAGAGAAGCGCCCAGTGGAGGCGCATCTTGAACGAGGCGAGTGCCGCGATCAGCGTGGTCAGGAAGATGGCGGGGACAAAGCCGAGGCCCCGAACGGTCAGGCCGAAGAAGATCGGCGCGGGCAGGATGAAGAACACCCCGCGCCAGGCGAGCGTGCCGACCCCCTCGCTGCCCCGGTCGTGGACCGATTTCGCGACGATCCCAAGTCCCAGCAGGATCAGGAGGCCCGACAGCACCAGCGGGAAATAGCCCGGGCCCATGCGGAAGGCAGTGCCGATCTCCAGCCCCAGGGACTGAGCGCCGAACAAGAGGCCGAACAGGATGAACACGAGACCGGCAAGCGCGTCGGTCCAGTCGATGGTGATGTTGCGCATGTTTTCCCCCCGCAGAAAGGCTGGGGGCGCCGGTCGGCGCCCCCGTCCCGGATCAGTCGGCATAGACGCCGGCGGTTTCGATGATCGGCTTCCAGCGGGCGATTTCGGCTTCGAGTTTTGCCTTCAGCGCGGCGGGGGTTGCGTCCGCTGCGGGCGACGGGGCGGTGCCAAGTTCGGCGAGCTTTGCCGCAATCGCCGGGTCGGCCAGCGCGGATTGAAGCGAGACGCTCAGCCGGTCCACGACCTCGGCCGGGGTGCCCTTGGGCGCGTAAAGCCCGTGCCAGACGGAAACTTCCATGCCGGGGAAACCTCCTTCAGAAACGGTCGGCAGGTCCGGGAAGATGTCGAGCCGCGCGGGGGTTGTGACCGCATAGGCCTTGATCGTGCCGCCCTTGATCTGCTCGGCGGTGTTGGTGGTCTGGTCGCACATGATGTCGATCTGGCCGCCGAGAAGTTCCGTCATCGCAGGACCGGTGCCCTTGTAGGGGACGGTGACGATGGGGGCCTCGACCGCCTGCATGAAGAGCATCCCGCAGAGATGCGAGGCAGCACCAATCCCGGCGTTAGCCATGGTGATGGTGTCGGCGTTTTCTTTCACGTAGGCGACGAAGGACGCGAAGTCGGTAGGTTCCAGGTCCTTGCGGGCGACGATGGTCATCGGCACTTCGGTGACAAGGCCGACATACTCGAAGGCCTCGGTCGGCTTGTAGGCGAGATTGCGGTAGAGCGTGGCGCTGGTCGCCATGCCGATGTGGTGGAGAAGGATCGTGTAGCCGTCGGCTTCCGCCCCAGCCACCTGACCCGCGCCCAGCGTGCCGCCCGCGCCGCCAACGTTTTCCACGATGATCTGCTGGCCAAGGTCCGCCGACATCTTTTCGGCGATCAGGCGGCCGACGGTGTCGGTCGGGCCCCCGGCGGAAAACGGGACCACCATCGTGATCTGGCGTTCGGGGTAAGTCTGCGCGAAGGCGGCGGATGCGGTCAGGACCGCACCGGCTGCAAGGCCGGCGAGTTTCGATGTCAGTGCCATGGTGTCCTCCCAGACGTGGCGTGATGGCCCCGTGCGGCTTCCTCCTCCGCCCGGGCTGGTGCTACGGGGCGATGGATCTGCGGCCAAAGGCAAAGGAAAGCCGGGGTGGCGGCACAGGTTTTGCGGTCGGGGAAAGGGGTCTTGGGTGGAAACGGCCCCATGCGGCTGCAAGCCTTGGGTGGATTTCCACCCATCCGGGGTGGGTCAGCCTTCGGTGTCGTCACCGTCGATGATCAGGCGGCGGTCCAGCCCGTGCTTCTGCATCTTCTCGTAGAGCGTCTTGCGGCTGATCCCGAGCGATTCGTAGACCTTCCGCAGATGCCCGCGATGGGCCGCGATAGCCCCGGCGATCACGCTGCGCTCGAACCCCGCAACGCGGTCGGCCAGACGCAGAGCCTCGGGTCCCGCCCCCTCCATCCAGTCAAGGCCAAGGACGAAGCGGTCGGCGGCGTTGCGCAGTTCGCGGACATTGCCGGGCCAGTCGCGGGCGGAAAGTTCCGCAAGAAGTTCGGGGTCAGGGATGCGGTCGGGGGCGCCATGGCGGGCGGCAGCCTCGCGGGCGAGTTGCAGGAAAAGAAGCGGGATATCCTCGCGCCGGTCCGACAGCGGCGGGACGCGGAGTGTTGCGACGGCCAGACGGTAAAGAAGGTCCTCGCGGAAGCTGCCCTTCGCAACGGCTGCCGCGAGGTCCGCCTTCGAAGTGGCGAGGAACCGGACGTCCAGCGCGACGGGGTCGTTCGACCCTAGCCGGGTGATGGTCCGGTCCTGCAGCACCCGTAGAAGTCTGGACTGCAGGTCCAAGGGCATCGAGCCGATCTCGTCCAGCAGGATCGTCCCGCCGCGTGCATGTTCGAACCGGCCGAAGCGCGGGCGCAGGGCTCCGGGAAAGGCACCGGCTTCGTGGCCGAAAAGCTCGGATTCGATCAGCTGGGCGGGAAGGGCGGCGCAGTTGATTGCGATCAGGGGGCGGCCCGCGCGGGGCGACAGGTCGTGCATCGCCTGGGCCACGACCTCTTTCCCGACACCTGTCGGGCCGGTGATCAGCGCGTCCGCCTCGGACGGGCCGAGGGTGCGGATAAAGCGGCGGAGGTCGATGATCGCAGGACTGCGGCCCGGAAGCCGCGCCTCCAGATCGTCGCGCTGTCCCGCCACGGCGCGCAGGCGGCGGTTTTCGATCACCAGCAAGCGGCGGTCGAGCGCGCGGCGCAAGGTGGCGGCAAGCCTTTGCGTGGTGAACGGCTTTTCGATGAAGTCATAGGCCCCGCGCCGCATCGCCTCGACGGCAAGCGAGACCTCGGCATGGCCGGTGATCAGGATCACGGGCAGGTCACGGTCGGACAGCGTCAGGCGTTCCAGGAGGGTCATCCCGTCCATGCCGGGCATCCGGATGTCCGAGATCACCGCGCCGGGGAAGGCCGGACCGATCAGCGGCAGGGCGGCCTCGGCGCTGGCAAAGGACTGGACGGTGAAATCTGCCAGCTCCAGCGCCTGCTCGGTTGACCGCCGCATCGCCTCGTCGTCGTCGATGAGAAGGACGGTCTGCTTCATTCGGCGGCCAGGGCCTTGGCGGTGGCGCGGCGCAGCACCAGCGAAAAGACCGCGCCGCCTTCAGGGTGGGTCGTGACGCGGAGGTCGCCTTCGAAATCCTTCATGATGTTGTAGCTGATCGACAGTCCAAGGCCGAGACCGGAGCCGACTTGCTTGGTGGTGAAGAACGGATCGAAGATGCGGTCGGCGATGGCGGGGGCGACACCCGGCCCGTGGTCGCGGATGGCAAGCGTGACCTCGTCGCCCGCCACGGACGCAGACAGGTGAATGCGGCGGTCGGCCAGACCCTCGACCGCATCGGCGGCGTTGGACAGGACGTTGACGATCACCTGCTGCAGCCGCACGGGCCCGCCTTGGACGGGGGGCAGGCCCGGGGGCAGGTCCAGCACCACCTCGGCCCCGGCGGCGGTCAGGCGGCCTTGGGCGATCCCGATTGCGTCCTGCACCACGGCGGCAAGGTCCACGGCCTTCAGGGGCTCGTTCGGCTTGCGCGCGACATTGCGCAGGTGGCGGGCGATGGCGGCCATGCGGTCGATCAGGCCCAGGATCTGACCGATGTTCTCTTTGGCGCGTGGCAGCTCGCCCCGGTCGATCAAAAGCTCTGCGCTGTCGGCATAGTTCCGGGCCGCGGCGAGGGGCTGGTTGATTTCATGGCTCAGCGCCGCCGACATGCGGCCCAAGGCGGCGAGCTTTCCGGCCTGCACGAGATCGGCCTGCATCCGGTGGAGATCCGCGTTCGCCTGCGTCAGATCGGCCGTCCGCTCGGCCACCTGCCGCTCGAGGTCGGCCTGGGCCGCCGCCTGGATCGCAAGCTGCTCGGCCAGGCGGGCACGACGCTGCGCGACGACCCAGGCGAGAAGGAGGCCGACGGTCAGGAACAGCGCCACGGCCAGAACGACAAGGCGCGCCTGTGCACGGATCGGTGCCGTGTCCAAGAGGACCCGCACGGTCCAGCCTGCCTCGGGCATCGGCGTCTCTGTCGAGATGTATTCCCGAACCACTCCGCCACCATCGGCCAACTGCATCATCGCGACCCCGGCAGTTGTCGATGTCGCAACCTGCAGCTCTGCGAGGTCCGCATTGGCATAGCGCCGCGTTTCGGCAAGCCGCTCGCGACGGTCCGCGGTCAGCGGCAGAAGCCCGCGGTAAAGCCAGTCGGGATCGGTGGACATGAAGACCACACCTTCGGGGTCGGTCACGAGGATCCGGTAGCCGCGGGCCTGCCAGCCAGCCTCGATCTCATCGACACCGATCTTCAGGGCGAGAACACCTTGGACGCGCCCGACCTCATCGCGAACCGGCGATGCGAAGTAGTAGCCGCGCACGCCCGAGGTGGTGCCAAGCGCGAAGTACCGGCCCAACCCGCCGTCACGGGCCGCGCTGAAATAGGGCCGGTACGAGAAGTTCTGGCCAATGAAGCTGTCGGGTCTGGCGTGGTTCGAGGCGGCAATCGTGTCGCCGCCGAGGCCGATGAGATAAAGGTCCGAGGCTTCGATCAACGCGTTCGTCTGATCGAGCCAACGGTTCATCGCTGCGACCCGCTGCGCGTCCGTCGGGTCGGACAACACCTTGCCGACGTCATCGTCCTGCGACAGAAGCGCAGGCAGGGCCTCAAAGCGGCGCAGATGGCTGTCGAGGGCGTTGACCGTTTGCCGCAGAATGGTCTCGGCCCGTTCCTGTCCTTCGGCCAGGGCGTTGCCTGTGGCCATTCGACCAACAACCGGCAACAGAAGGCTTGCTCCTGCGGCGAGGGCGAAGATCCAGAGACGCAGCCTGCCTTTCATGCCGGTACAAGAACTCCATTCGCCCCCGCTGCGCAAATACCATTCTCTGATCAGGGGTGGGAGGCCAAACTCGCAGGCGTCTTCCGGCGGTCTGATGTCCTTCCCGATCCCTGGACGAAGGTGGGTGAGGATGGTCGGCTTCGCCGACGGCGTCCCGCCGTGCTTTCAGCCAAAGATCGCACCCGTGACAGCCGCAGAAATGGTCAGGTCTTGACCGGTCCGCTGCCACATCTTGGGATCGGACGTCCACGATCCGCGTAGGCGAGAAACATGACGATCTCATCCGGCGCTGGCCCGTCCGGCACCGTGAGTGTCATGGTGTCGAAATGATCAAAGGACCAAGGATTGTCCTTATGTCCAAGCGGCAGATCAATCGACGCCCCGACAGACCCGATCTTGACGTTCGAAGGAATGACAGCCTCACCACCGCCCGCGACCGCTCGCATCGGTGCGCCCAAACGAGGGTGGATCACGGCGCCCCCATGCTCCATGTCACCCGAGACCCCGACAAGTGCTGCCTTGCCATACGAGACCGGCGGACGCCGCAGCAGTTCGACAGCCTGTTCCGCAAGCCGCCGCCCAAGTTCCGCGCCGATCTCGAAAAGCGGCGAAAGATCACGCTCAAACCTCCCGGCGAGCGGATTTCGGAAGACCGCTGCGACCGCCACGCGCGACACCGGCTCGCAGGGCGTGCCGAAGGAGTCCGTCTCGATCACCTCGCGCAGAAAGACCGTCTTGCGTGTCTGTATCATGTGCGTTCCCCGCGCTTTCCGTTTCAGGCAGCATCGTCCGGGATCGTCCAAAGGTCGAGCGTTCGTATCGTCCGGGGTGTGACTTCGCCGGATGGGCAATGGCCACTTCGGGCGGAAGAGAGTCCCTTGAGCAAAACCGGCTGATGAGCGCGTCAGGCAGGACAGCCGCCGTTTTGCCGATGCTTTGGCAAAGCGCGCTGCCCGCGACACTGGTGCCTCTGCGGGACAACGACTGGGTTGCGCTTGCCGAGATGGACCCGGGGCAGGCAAGAACTGCGCTGACCAGAGCTAAGCAAGCCGCGGCAGCAACACATGAAAAACTGCGCGATGCACGAGTATGAAACGGCGTGGTACTTGGCTTGCCGTTTTGTGGAATTAAGTGGTGCCCAGAGCCGGAATCGAACCAGCGACACGCGGATTTTCAATCCGCTGCTCTACCAACTGAGCTATCTGGGCACCGTTTGGTGGGCGGGTGATACCCAAGGCGTCGGGGGCTGTCCAGAGGGAAATGCGCGGCCTAATGCGCCTTTGGCGTCGGGTCGTCGGGCGTCGGGTCTTCTGTCTCTTCCTCGGTCTCGGCGGGGATGCGGTAGCTTTCGGTCAGCCAGCGCCCAAGGTCCACGTCGGCACAACGGCGCGAGCAGAAGGGGCGATACTCGGCTGCGGTGGGCTTGCCGCAGATCGGGCAGCTCATGGCAGGCCCCCGGGCAGAAGCTCGGCCAGCGGCAGGCGGTCGCGCTTGCGGGTCATCTCGTAAAGGCCAAGCACTGTCCAGCCCGCCAGGTTCGTCTCGCCTTCGGCCTTGAACGCGGCCTTCAGGACCTGGTCCAGGATATGGCGGTCGCGCTTCGGCATCGGGGCAAAGTCCACCACCACCTGCCCCCCAAGGCCGCGCAGCCGCAGCTGGCGTGGCAGGTCGCGGGCTGCCGCGATGTTCGCCTTCAGGCTTGCGGCGGGCGAGGTGTCCGGGCCCGTGTTCACATCGACCGCAACCAGCGCCCGGGTCGGTTCGATCATCAGGCTTGCGCCTGCGTCCAGCATGACGCGTGGGGCCAGCAGCGCCTCGACCGCCTCGGTCACGCCATGGCGCTCAAAGCTTTCGGGATCGGTGTCGGCATCGTCCACGGCGGGATCAAGCCAGTCACGGAAGGCAAGATCATGCGCCGACGGCCCGTCAACCAGAAGTTCGGGACCGCCCGCAAGGTCCGCCAGAACGGCCTCGGCCAGACTGCGCATTGCGGCGACATCCTCAGCGATGGCGTCATCCTCGGCCCCGGCACAGCCCGACCGCAGGATCAGGCCTAGCCGCTCGTCCGCGCCTGCCATCCCGGCCCTGGCCAGGGCGTCAAGCTCGGCCCGGCGGTCGTCGTCCTTGATCTGGCGCGAGATGTTCAGCCCCGGAGCCTCGGGCGTGACGATCGCGAAGCGGGACTTGAACAGAAGCCGCGTCGTGACCGGAATGGCCTTGCCGGGTTCGGTTGGGCCGGTAACCTGAACCAGCAGACGCTGGCCCGGGGCTACGCCAGAGATCTGGCGCAGAAAGCCCGATCCGCCGGGCAGCTTGACGAAGATGCCGCCTTGGCCCTTGACCGGACGGTCGGCGACTGCGCGGTAGATGGCCCCGGGCAAAACCACGTCATCCGCCGGATCAAGGGCGAACTCCTCCAGCCGTCCATCGACGATCAGAGCTGCGGCCTGACGCCCCGCAATCTCGTCCATAACCAGAATACGGCCCTTCATCCCTGCCTCCAGACCGGATAGCCGATGGCGGTCAGCAGCGCCGCCGTCTCGGCCACCGGCAAACCCATTATGCCGGTATAGCTGCCAGAGATCCACGGGATCAACGCTCCGGCCAGCCCCTGGATGCCGTAGCCGCCTGCCTTGCCCTGCCATTCGCCGCTGGCCAGATAGGCGTTCAGTTCGGCGTCCGACAGGCGCTTCATCTTGACGGTGCTCAGGCTTTCGCGTGCCAGGACCCGGTCGCCCTTGCGCACGGCAATGGCGGTGATCACCTGATGGCGACGCCCGGCCAGAGCGGTCAGGAAGGCCGCAGCCTCGCCAGCATCCGCGGGCTTACCCAGGATGCGGCGGCCAAGCGCCACGGTGGTATCGGCGCAAAGGACCACGTCGTCAGGACCGGCGGGCACCGCCAGCACCTTTTCCCGCGCCAAGCGCAGGCAGTAGGGCCGCGGCAGCTCGCCCTTGCGGGGGTCCTCGTCGATGTCGGGGGGCAGGATCAGGTCGGGCGCTATGCCCAGCCCAGCCAGCAGTTCCTTGCGGCGCGGGCTGGCCGATCCCAGGATAAGGCGCATCAGCAGGACACGCGCATCTTGGTCCGAAAACCGGTTTCCACTTTTCGGGATGCGCTCACTTGAAACGATAGTTGATGCGGCCCTTCGACAGGTCGTAGGGGGTCATTTCGACCTGCACCTTGTCGCCCGCCAGAACCCGGATGCGGTTCTTGCGCATCTTGCCTGCCATCACCGCGATCAACTCATGGCCGTTCTCGAGTTCGACCCTGAATGTCGCGTTCGGCAGGAGTTCCTTGACGACACCGGGGAATTCGAGAATGTCTTCCTTGGCCATGGTCTCTCCATTGCAGACTGGCCCGCGGTTGGCCGCAGGCTTCCGGGGGCGCGTATGCCCGCGAAAGGGCCGGTTTTCAAGCGGATTCTGGCAGGCCTGGGGTGGCTAAAGCGCCCGCATCCAGAATTGCAGCGGCTTTTCGGTCTCGGCCGTGTCGCCGAGGTCCTTCCAGCTGAACCGGGCCACCACGCCGGGGAGCGTGTCGTAGCCTCGGCCACGCCAGAAGGCCTCGTTGGTGCGGGCGGCGGCGGGACGCGCCGGGTGGTCGTCGGGCCGGATGACCGAGCAGAAAGCAACATGGCTGCGGCCCAAGGCACGGGCATGCGCCTCGCGCAGGTCGATGAAGCGGTGGCCGAGGCCGATGCCGCGATAGGGGCGAAGAAGGACGGATTCCGCGCCGTAGAGGATGCTTTCGGGTTGCAGGCCGAGGTCCTTGAACGGGGCGCTGAACTCGGGCGCGTGGTCCTCCATCGGGGTGGAGGTCGAGGCGCCGATCAACTGGCCGTCGTGGAAGGCTCCGACCAGGAGAGCCCCCGGATTGTCGCGGTAGGTGGCGAGGTACTCGCGTTCGTATTCGAGGGAGCCGTCGTAAAGGTAGGGCCAGTCCCGGAAGACGGTGATCCGCAGCTGGGCGACGCCGTCGAGGGCGGCTTCCAGGTCGGGGCCCTTCAGGACCCGGACGTCGATCTCGTCGATGTTCATCGGCTGACCTGCTGGACCCAGTCGTTCAGGTTGTAGAAGGTGGTGATGCGGGAGATGAGGCCGCCCCTGACCT
>JBKDYO010000148.1:0-5180 GCA_046305855.1 Paracoccaceae bacterium | reverse complement strand
GTCGAAGTCAATGACATGGGCACCGCTTTCATCCGAAAGCGTCCAGCACCCCGCCAGATCGAGCATTTGTCAGATCCTTTGTTCGGACTTCGCGTCAAAAAGCGAGGCCTTGGCGATATCCAGTGCGAGATGCACCTTGGTCCCCGACGGCAGCCGCCCCTCGACTGGCACACGCACGCAGATGTCCTTGCTGCCCGCCTTCAGCCACAGAAGACTGTCCGCGCCGAGGTGTTCGTCAATTTCCACCACCGCCGGGATCGATGGTCCGGCAGGGGCTTCGTGCGAAACGGTGATGTGTTCGGGACGCACCCCGAGGATTGCCTGATCCCGCTCCAGCACCGCGCCGCCGTCATAGCCTGCAAGGCTGATGCGGAGGTCGCCAAAGACAAAGGTCTTGCCGCCGTCGACCGTCTTGCCGTGCAGGAAGTTCATCGGCGGGCTGCCGATGAAGCCCGCGACGAACAGGTTCGAGGGTTTATTGTAGATGGTCTGCGGGTCAGATAGCTGCTGGATCACCCCGCCCTTCATCACCGCAATGCGGTCGGCAAGCGTCAGCGCCTCGATCTGGTCATGGGTCACATAGACCATCGTGTTGCCCAACGCGTTGTGCAGGCGCTTGATTTCCACCCGGAGCTCAGACCGCAGCTTGGCGTCGAGGTTCGACAACGGCTCGTCGAACAGGAACACGTCCACATCCCGAACCAGCGCGCGCCCGATCGCGACCCGCTGCCGCTGCCCGCCCGACAGGGCCGCCGGTTTCCGGTCCAGCAAAGGCTGGATCTGCAGGATTTCCGCCGCCCGGGCGATCCGCTTGTCGATCTCGGGCTGCGGCACCTTGGCGTTCTTCAAACCGAACGAAAGGTTCCCGCGCACCGACATCTGGGGATAAAGCGCGTAAGACTGGAACACCATCCCGATGCCGCGCTCGGACGGCTCGGACCAGGTGACGTTCTTCCCCTTGATCCAGATCTGGCCGTCGGTGATGTCGAGAAGCCCCGCCAGACAGTTCAAAAGCGTCGATTTCCCGCAGCCCGACGGGCCGAGGAGCACGACGAACTCCCCCTCCGCCACGTCGAGGTTCATGTTCTTCAGGACGGAAACGGAACCGAAGTTCAGCGTCAGGTCCTTGACTTCAATCGAATTTCCCATGGATCAGCCTTTCACGGCACCGGCGGCGATACCGCGCACGAAGAGTTTGCCCGAGACGAAGTACACGATCAGCGGCACAAGGCCCGTCAGCACGGTCGCGGCCATGTTGACGTTGTACTCCTTCACCCCCTGGACCGAGTTGACGATGTTGTTCAGCTGCACGGTCATCGGGTAGAGATCGGGCTTGGTGAAGACGACCCCGAACAGGAAGTCGTTCCAGATCCCCGTCACCTGCAGGATCAGCGCCACCACGAAGATCGGCAGCGACATCGGCAGCATGATCCGGAAGTAGATGCCCCAGAACCCGGCACCATCGACGCGGGCGGCCTTGAATAGCTCCTCCGGGATCGAACTGAAGTAGTTCCGGAACAGCAGCGTCAGGATCGGCATGCCGAAGATCGTGTGCACGATGACCAAGCCCCCCAGTGTCCCGTAGATCCCCGCTTCACGCAGCAGGATCACGATCGGGTACAGCATGATCTGGTAGGGGATGAACGACCCGAAGATCAGGATCGTGAAGAAGATGTCCGATCCCTTGAACTTCCAGTTGATCAGCGCGTAGCCGTTCACGCTTGCGATGGCGATCGAGATGATGACCGAGGGCACCGTGATCAGGACCGAGTTCCAGAAGCCACGGCTCAGCCCGTCACAGTTCAGGCCGGTGCAGGCCTCGGACCATGCCTTCACCCAGGGCTGGAAGGTGATCTCCAGCGGCGGGGCAAAGATGTTGCCAAGGCGGACCTCGGGCATGCCCTTCAGGCTGGTCATCACCATCACGTACAGCGGCAGAAGGTAGTAGACGCAGACCACGATCAGGATGCCGTAAAGCATGATGTTGCGGCCCGAGAGCGTCTTCTTCGGCTTCGCGCCGCGCGGGCCAGACATGGCCATCGAAACGTCAGCCATGCTTCTTGCCTCCGAATTCCAGATAGGCCCAAGGGATCAGCACGATCAGCACCGACAAAAGCATCATGGTCGACGCTGCGAACCCCTGGCCAAGGTTCTGCGCCTGAAACATGTAGTCATAGACATACATCGCCGGGACCTGACTGGCGTTGCCGCCCGGCCCGCCCGAGGTCATTGCGACCACCAGGTCGTAAAGCCGGATGATGCCGGATGCGACGATCACCAGCGTGGTGATGAAGACCGCCCGCATCATCGGGATGATCACCACGACATAGGTCTTCCACGTCGGAATGCCGTCGACGCGGGCAGCCTTCCAGATGTCCTCATCGATCCCGCGCAAGCCCGCCAGCATCAGGCACATCACGAAACCTGTGCCTTGCCAAAGCCCGGCAATCAGAAGGCCGTACAGCACGGTGTCGGGGTTGTTCAGCGGGTCGAAGCTGAAGCTCTCCCACCCCCAGCCGCGCACGATGCCCTCGATGCCGAACTGCGGGTTCAGGATCCACTGCCAGATCAGCCCCGTCACGATGAACGACAGCGCGAAGGGATACAGCATGATCGTCCGGAACGCGTCCTCGTAGCGGATCTTCTGGTCCATCAGCACGGCCAGGATAAAGCCCATGACCACGGTGAAGACCAGCGACATCACGCCATAGAACAAAAGGTTCTCGATCGAGACCAGCCAGCGGCTGTTGGACCAAAGCCGTTCATACTGGTCCAGACCAACAAAGTTCGTCTTGGGAAGCAGTTTCGAATTGGTGAAGGAATAGAGCACCGTCCAGATCGTGCCACCCAGGAAGACCACCAGGGCCGTCGCGATCATCGGGATGGCCGCGATCTTGGCGCTGATATTGCGGCTCCATCGCGGTCGCGGTCTTGCAGAAGCCGCTGTGCGGATAGGCTCCGCCTCGGTGGTGGATGACATCGGCCCCTGCCCCCCTTGCAGTCATTCAGGTGTGAAAGAGGGGCTGCCCGAACCCGGACAGCCCCCCATCGTCAGGATGGTGTCAGATACCCGACTTCAGGATTTCCACCCACTTGGCATGGGCATCTGCCGGGGCCATGTCGGACTTCCAGAACTCGACCATCAGGTCTTCGGCCTGCTTCTGCACGTCCGGGTTCCAGTTCATGTCGCCTGCCGGGACAATGTTGCCACCAGCAAGGATCTCCAGACCCTTCTTCATGCAGTCGTTGGCAGCCGACAGATCGACGTCGCCCCGGATCGGCAGCGAGCCTTTCTTGAGGTTGAAGGCGACCTGCACTTCCGGGCTGACCAAAAGGGCGGCCAGACGCTTCTGCGCGGCTTCTTTCTCCGGATCGTCCAGTTTCGGGAAGTAGAAGGCGTCGCCGCCGGTCGAGATGTACTCGTTCAGGCCCAGACCCGGCAGGCAGGTATAGTCCTTGCCGGCCACTTCGTTCGCGACCTGGAATTCACCCTGCGCCCAGTCGCCCATGATCTGCCCGGCCGCTTCGTCGGTGATGACCAGGTTCGTGGCCTGGTTCCAATCCTGAACCGTCGACTTCCGTGCCAGTTCGCGCGCGTCCGCCGCAGCCTGGAAAACCTTGGCATACTCTTCGCCAGCCGCCACATCCATGTTCTTGTCGATGTTCACGGCCTTCCAGGTGTCAAGCCCAGCCACAGCGATCTGCATCGCGCCGAAAGCAAGGTTCGACTGCCAGGGCTGGTTGCCAAGGGCCAGCGGGATCTTGCCAGCGGCATCGACCTGCGGGGCGGTTGCAACGAACTCGTTCCAGTTGGTCGGGACCGGGATGCCCAGATCTTCATAGACCTTGTTCGACAGCCACAGCCATTCCGGCGAGTGGATGTTGACCGGCGCGCAGTAGATCTTGCCGTCCACAGTGCAGGCGTCCAGCAGGCTCGGCGGGAAGACGATGTCTTTCCAGTTGTTCGCCTCGGCCACGTCGGTCAGGTCCAGCATCAGGCCCGCTTCCACCAATTCCAGCGCCTGCTGGCCATGGTTGAACTGGGTGGCGCCCATCGGGTCACCGCCGGTGATGCGCGAAATCATGATCGGGCGCGCCGTGCCGCCACCGCCAGCAATGGCGCCGTCGACCCATTTGTCGCCCGATGCGTCGAAGGCCTTGGCCAGCTCGCCCACCGCTGCAGCTTCCCCGCCAGAGGTCCACCAGTGGGTGACCTCAAGCTCGGTCGCCATGGCGGGCATCGCCACGGACATCGCAAGAAGCGCCGTCATTTTCGAAAGTTTCATACCGTTCCTCCCGGTTTCTAAAACGTTATAGAAATAGCCTATAACGTTATAGTTTTGCCGATCAACTAATCTTTTCGCTTGTCGCGCCCCCTCACAGAAGTTTTCATGGGGGGATGTTCCATGCCCGTCAGGGCTGGTTTTTCAGGGTGAATCGGGATCATGCCGCACTGCCGCAACAGCCCCAAATACCTTGCAGGACGGACGCTTTTCGCGCCCGCCCCGATCGGCCTCGCTGCGGATGCAAAATCGGCCGGATCGGGCGAATCACCGTCACGGCTTTGGCGCGATCACACCGCGGGACCATCAGACGTCAGAGGGTGCGATGGCCACACTCTCTGATCTGCCCACCCCTGATTCGGACGTCGCTGACCTCGGCGCGGTGCGTCCCACGCTGAAGACCATCGCTGCGGCGACCGGCCTTGCCATCGCCACCGTCTCCCGCGCGTTGAAGGATGCCCCCGACATCGGCGAGGACACCAAGCGCCGCGTCCGCGAAACCGCAACCCTTCTCGGCTACCGCCCGAACCGCGCGGGCGTGCGCCTGCGCACCGGCAAGACCAATGTCATCGCTCTGGTCCTGTCGACGGAGGCCGACGTGATGAACCACACCTCGCGGCTGATCTACTCGATCGCCAATGCCTTGCGCGGCACCGCCTACCATCTGGTCGTCACGCCCTACTTCCCCGATCAGGACCCGATGGACCCGATCCGCTACATCGTCGAAACCGAAAGCGCCGACGGGATCATCCTGAACCAGACCAAGGAAGACGACCCCCGCATCCGCTACATGCATGACCACGGCTTTCCTTTCGCCGCGCATGGCCGGACCGCGATGGGCATCGACCATCCCTATTTCGACTTCGACAACGAAGCCTTCGGTCGCCTCGGCGCCCG
>JBKDYO010000147.1:0-9126 GCA_046305855.1 Paracoccaceae bacterium | reverse complement strand
GATCTCGATGCATTCGATGTTATGCGCCACCGCCTGCGAACGGATATCCGAACGGGCGTTCGCCAACGATCCAAAGCGGTAGGACAGCGCCTGATCCGTCTGGTCCTGGAAGGTGTTCGAATTCACCGCATCGAACCCCAGCCCATACTGTGCCGCCTCTTGCCGCAGCGCGTTGTAGTCAGACACCTTGTCCCACGGGATATGCGGCGACACCGTCCGCGTCCCCCGTGTCAGCTGCTGGATCACGCCGCAATCGGCCAGCTTGTCGTGGATGCCGCGCGGCTCACCACGCCCCGGGAAACGGGCGAACCGGGTGCCACCGGTCCCCACGCCCCAGGTCGGCACTGCGACCGACCAGGCCATCGCCCGGGCCACCACTGCTTCAATGTCCAAACCCTGACGCTGAAGCTTCCGCCCCAACGCCCCGAACTCATCCTCATGCGCCGCCTTCGCCGCTTCGTTCAGTGACCCGACCAGATCCTCGGAAACCAGCATCCCCGCCCCCTATCGCGTGAAGGACACGGCATTGCCCGCGTCCACGTTCAGAAAATTGCCCGTCGACTTGTTCGACAGATCTGACGCAAAGAAGTAGACGCCTTCCGCGATGTCCTCTGGGAAGACCGAGCGCTGCAGAAGGCTGCGCTTGCGGTAATGCTCCTCCAAATCGCTGACCGCGATCTTGTTCGACGCGGCGCGCTGTTCCGACCACTCGCCCTTCCAGATCTTCGAGCCCCGCAGGACGGCGTCCGGGTTCACCACGTTGACCCGGATTCCCATCGGTGCGCCCTCCAGCGCCATGCAGCGCGCCAGATGGATTTCCGCCGCCTTTGCCGTGCAATAGGCCGACGCGCCGGGCGACGCTGCCACCCCGTTTTTCGACGAGATGAACACCATCGACCCGCCGATTCCCTGAGCTTTCAGAACGCGATAGCCCTCACGCCCCACAAGGAAATACCCCGTCGACAGGATGTCCATGGTGCGGTTCCACATGGCCAGCGTCGTATCCTCGACCGCTGCTGCACTGGTGATCCCGGCGTTGTTCACCAGCACGTCCAGCCCGCCGTATTCGGCGACGGTGTACTCCACCGCCGCGATGACCGCCGCCTCGGAGGTCACGTCCATCACCACGCCGCGCACCATGTCGCGACCATAGCGCTTGGCGAACCCCGCCACGACCTCATCCAGCGCGGTCTGGTCGATGTCGGCCAGCACCACGTTGCAGCCTTCCCGCAGCAGGCGTTCGGCTGAGGCCGACCCGATCCCGCCCGCGCCCCCGGTGATGAAGGCAATCCGCCCCTGCATCGCCTTCGGCTTTGGCATCCGCTGCAGCTTGGCCTCTTCCAGAAGCCAGTATTCGATGTCGAAGGCCTCCTGCTCTGGCAGGCCCTGATACTGCGAGACGCCCGAGGACCCCCGCATCACGTTGATCGCGTTGACGTAGAACTCGGCCGAGACGCGGGCCGTCGCCTTGTCCTTGGCGAAGGAGATCATCCCCACGCCCGGCACCAGGTAGATCACCGCATTCGGGTCGCGCATCGCGGGCGAATTGGGGCGTTTGCAGCGGTCGTAGTACGCCGCATAGTCGGCGCGATACCCCGCAATCAGTCCATCCAAAGCCGCCGCATCGGCATCCGCCGGAACAACCAAAGGCTTGATCTTCGTCCGCAGAAAATGGTCCGGGCAGGATGTCCCCATCGGCGCAAGCTGGTCAAGTGAACGAGAGTTCACAAATTCCAACACCTCCGGCGCATCGGTGAAATGCCCCACCATATGCGCCCCGCCCGAGATTCGCCCCCGGATCAGCGGCATCAGCCGCCGTGCGGTCGCTTTCCGCTCCGAAGCCTCAAGCGAGGCAACATTCTCCCCACCAAACGCCGGCCGCTTGACGTTCGCGTCCAGCCAGACGGCGGCCTTGTTGATCATCTCCAGCGTCAAGAGATAGCAGTCCTTCGCCGTCTCCGCCCAGGTGAACAGCCCGTGCTGCCCCAGCACCACGCCCTTCAGCTTCGGGTTCTCCTCGGCCATCCGGCCCAGCTTGATCCCGAGATCAATCCCCGGCCGCTGCCAGGGCAGATAGCCCAGCTCACCGCCAAAGATTTCCTGTGTCAGCCGCACCTGATCCGCCGAGGCCGCAATCGCGATCACCGCATCCGAGTGCACATGGTCCACATGCGTCATCGGGACAAACC
Source organism: Paracoccaceae bacterium (assembly GCA_046305855.1). GTDB lineage: Bacteria > Pseudomonadota > Alphaproteobacteria > Rhodobacterales > Rhodobacteraceae > Tabrizicola. The sequence continues at coordinate 6,937 of JBKDYO010000147.1, read as the reverse complement.
CATGCAGCCAGGTGTCAATCGACGGCGCGCGGGGGTTCAGGTTGAAGATCGTGTGCCCCAAGGCCTCGACCATCGCGTCTTCCTGGTCCAGTCCACGATACTGCGCCCGCAGCTGCATCAGCTTGGTCATGTACAGCGTCGCGAAGCCGTCCAGCTTCATCGACCCGATGTCGCCGCCCGAGCCCTTGACCCAGAGAACCTGCACGTCATCCCCCGACAGCGGGTCCTTGTGCGAGACTTTGGCCGAGGTATTCCCCCCGCCGAAGTTGGTGATTCGCAGGTCCGACCCCAAGAGGTTCGACCGGTAGAGCAGCTTCCCCGGCTCATCCAAAGTGGCGGCATAAGCGTCGTCCCACAGGGACTTTAGCGTGATTTCCTGGGTCATGGGTCCGGACTTTGCCTGAAAGGATTTAGCGTGAAGGATAGGCGCAAAGCGATCACAGTCAATCACGAAACGCCATTCTGCGCCGCAGAGAATCTTCCGCAATGCAGCATTGCGATTGTTTGTTGACGGATATGAGCGATTCTGACAGCCTTCCCGTCATGATGCACGAACGCGAAAGATGGCAGCTGATCCTAACCCGGCTTCGGGACCGTGGCATTGTCCGCGTCACCGACCTTGTGGGCGTCACGGGCGCCTCGGTCGCCACCTTGCGCCGCGACCTTGCCAAACTCGAAGACTCCGGCCAGCTGCGCCGCGTCCACGGCGGGGCGGAATCCGTCGCCTCCGGCCAGACGCCGCTGACCGCGCCCAGCTTCGATGCCAGCCAGACTCTGAACGCCGACCTCAAGCAGGCCGTGGCGCAAGGTGCCGCCAACCTCTGCCATGACGGCGATTCGATAATCCTGAACGCAGGCTCCACCACCTGGTTCATGGCGCAATACCTGCGCCAGCACCGGATGCAGGTCCTCACCAACTCTTTCCCCATCGCGCAAGAGCTGATCTCCCACTCGATGAACCGCGTCGTCCTGCCCGGGGGTGAGCTGTACCGTGAGGCCGGGATCATCCTCTCCCCCTTCGACGAAGACGCGATCCAGCATTTCGCCGCGTCGAAGATGTTTATGTCCTGCTATTCGATCACGCCCCTGGGCATCATCGAAAGCGACCCGCTGGTGGCCCGGGCCGAAGCCAAGCTGCTGACCCGCACCGAAAACCTGATTGTCGTCGCCGACAGCTCCAAGTTCGAGGCGCGCGGCAACATGGTGGTCTGCCCCCTGACCCGCGTTTCCACGCTGGTCACCGACACGGGCGCGCCGCCGCACATGCTGGACCATCTTCGACAGCTGGGTGTCGAAGTGATCCTGATCGACCCTAAGGAAGCGAAGGTCCTGACCGCGGCCTGAGGAGGGCACGGCAGGCATAACAAACGGGAGGAGACTACCAATGATGATGAAACTCTCCGGCCTTGCCCTTGCGGCAGGTCTTGCGGCCAGCCTGATGGGCTCGACCGCCTTTGCCGAAGCGGTCACCGCCGCCCCCGGCCAGGAAGTGAACGCGGTCCTGTTGCCGAAATTCCTCGGCATCCTGCCCTTCGACCAGGCCAACCGCGGCGCTCAGGAAGCCGCCGCCGAGCTTGGCTCGACCGGCAAGCTGGAATTCATCGGCCCGACCCCGGAAAACTCCGCCGCTGGCCAGATCGAGATGCTGACCACCGCCACGACCCAGAAGCAGCACGTCGTCATGCTGTCGAACAACGCGGGCGACCAGATCGCCCCCGCCGCCGAAGCCGCCGCCGCTGCGGGCACCAAGGTCGTGACCTGGGACAGCCCGATTCCGAACGGCGCGGGCGAATCGTTCTTCGTCGCTCAGGTCGATTTCGGCTCCATCGGTGTCGTGATGGCCGACATGGCCTTTGATCTGGCCGGTGGCGCAGGCGAAGTGGCCGTCCTTTCGGCCAGCCCCGACGCCTCGAACCAGAACGCCTGGATCGACGCGATGAAGGCCACGATGGGCTCGGACGCCAAATACAAGGACCTGAAGCTCGTCGACGTCGTCTACGGCAACGACCAGTCGGAAGAGTCCTACAACAAGGCCCTCGGCCTCGTGGACAAGTACCCGGACCTCAAGGTCATCATGGCCCCCACCACCGTCGGCATCGTTGCCGCCGCCAAGGCCATGCAGGACGAGGGCCTGTGCGAAAAGGTTAAGGTTTCCGGCCTTGGCCTTCCCGCCGAAATGGTCAGCTACACGATGAACGGCTGCGCCCCTGCCTTCGCGCTGTGGAGCTTCGTCGACCTTGGCTACCTGACCTACCAGGCGTCCTACGCTCTCGCCACCGGCGCGATCAAAGGTGAAGTTGGTGAGGAATTCACCGCAGGCCGCATGGGTACCTTCAAGATCGAGGAAGACCCGGGCCGCGCAGGGGCCAAGCGTATCCTGATGGGGCCGTTCACGGTCTACACCAAGGACAACGTCGAAGCCGCCGCCAACTAAGGCCGTCTTTGCTCCCTGGGGGTCGCCAAGTGCGGCCCCCTTCCCCATCTTCTAACTGGAAAGCCCCCATGACCCAGCCGGTCCTGGAACTTGTTGGCCTGTCCAAGTCCTTCGCCGCCACCCAGGCGCTGAAGGACATGTCCCTTGCCGTCATGCCGGGCGAGGTCCACGCCATCGTCGGCGAAAACGGAGCGGGGAAATCCACGCTGATCAAGATGATGACCGGCGTCCACCAGCCCGACACAGGTACGATTCTCGTCGACGGCCAGCCGGTGACCCTGAAATCCACCGAAGCCGCGCAAGAGGCCGGCATCGCGGCGATCTACCAGGAACCGATGGTCTTCCCCGACCTCAACGTCGCCGAGAACATCTTCATCTCGAACCGATCGAAGGGCCGCATCATGCGCTGGTCCGAGATCTACGCCGAATCCGACGCCCTGATCGCCCCCCTCGGCGTGAAACTCGACGTCCGCCGCGCCGCCTCGGGCCTCACGCTCGCCGAACAGCAGACCGTGGAGATCGCCCGCGCGCTGTCGTTGAAGGTCAAGGTCCTCATCATGGACGAACCGACCGCGAGCCTTTCCGCCCACGAAGTCGCCCGCCTCCTCGACATCGCCCGCGCGCTCAAGGCCCAAGGCGTCGCCGTCATCTACATCTCCCACCGCCTGGACGAGATCTTCCGCATCGCCGACCGCGTCACCGTGATCCGTGACGGCCAGCACATCTCCACCAAACCCATCGCCGAGGTCACCGAAGACGGCCTTGTGAAGGACATGGTCGGCCGCGCGCTGGAAAGCTTCGCCGTCAAGACCGCCGCCAATCCGCACGGGGATTCACTCCTCTCCGTCAAGGACCTCGCCTGCGCAGGCGTCTTCAAGGGCATCAGCTTCGACCTCCACAAGGGCGAAGTCCTCTGCCTCGCCGGCCTCGTCGGCGCCCGTCGCACCGACGTCGCCCTCTCCCTCTTCGGCATCGCCCCCGCGACCGAGGGCACCATCACCCTCGCAGGCCAACAAGTCCGCATCACCACGCCGCAACAGGCGATGGACCTCGGGATCGCCTATGTCTCCGAAGACCGCCGCAAGCTTGGCCTCGCGATGCCCATGTCCATCTTCGCGAACATTTCGCTCGCCAGCCTCAAGAAACTCCTCAAACCCTTCGGCCTCATCGACCGCCAGGCCGAGGCCGCCATGGCCGAAACCTACCGCAAGCGCCTCGCCATCCGCTCCCCCGACACCCTTATCGAGGTCGGTAAGCTGTCAGGCGGCAACCAACAAAAAGTCATGCTGGCGAAATGGCTTGAGACGAAACCCCGCGTCCTCATCTTCGACGAACCCACCCGCGGCATCGACGTCGGCGCCAAAGCCGAGGTTCACGGCATCATCCGCCAGCTCGCCAGCGAAGGCGTCGCCATCCTCGTCATCTCCTCCGACCTGCCCGAGGTGCTGGCCCTCGCCGACCGCGTCCTTGTGATGCGCGAAGGCCGACAGGCCGGGATCCTGCCCATCGAAGCGGCCACCCAAGAGCGCGTCATCGCGATGGCCGCAGGGCAAGCCACCGCCGAAAGACCTGCTGCATGATTTGTGCATTTTCTGTCTGCAAGTATCCCCTGCGGAGCACGCCCGAGCCGGTTGCGCGCCCTTCGCGCGCAGAGGCGAGACAAAAGGCTTGCGCGTCAGCGCTCAATTCGAAAACCGCCCCCACCTGGGCCACCGGGGGGGAAGCATGAGCCTCCTCACACGCGCCTCGCCGCAGACCCTGCGCCTCGTCGCACTCGGCCTCGCCCTGTTGGCCACGATCCTCTTCTTCGCCACCCAGATCGAGGGCTACCTCTCACCCCGCATGTTCAACCGGATCAGCACCTCTGCCGCCGTGGTGCTGCCGATCGCGGTCGGCCAGGCCATCGTCATCATGACCCGCAACATCGACCTTTCCGCAGGTTCGATTTTGGGTGTCGTCGCCTACATGGCGGGCCAGACGCTCAGCAGCATGCCCGACCTCCACCCCGTCCTCGCCGTCCTCTTTTGCATGGCGCTCGGGGCCGCGCTCGGCGCAATCAACGGCATCATCATCGCTTGGGGCCGGGTGCCCTCGATCATCGTGACCCTCGGCACGCTCGCGCTCTTCCGCAGCTTTCTCGTCGAATGGTCCGACGCCAAGACCATCACCACCGCCAGCCTGCCGCAATGGCTCGTTGATCTCCCTTCCGCCAACGCCTTTTCCATCGGCGACCTCGACATCCGCGTCACGGTGGTCCTCGCCCTTGTCGCTGTCCTCGTCACTGGCCTCGCCCTTACCTTCTACCGCCCCGCCCGCCGCTTCTACGCCGTCGGCTCAAACCCCGACGCCGCCCTGATGGCCGGGATCAACGCCAACCGCGTCGTCCTGACCGCCTTCATCCTCAGTGGAGCCTTCGCCGGCCTCTCCGGCTTCCTCTTCCTCGCCAAGTTCGGCAACATCACCGTCGTCGCGGGCCTCGGCTACGAACTCAAGGCCATCGCCGCTGTCGTTGTCGGCGGGGTCTCGATCATGGGCGGGTCCGGCTCGATGATCGGCGTCCTCATGGGCGCGCTCCTCGTCGACACCATCGACAACTCGCTCACCCGCTGGGCCGTCGTCTCCGAATTCTGGCGCGACGCGCTCTTGGGAGGCCTCATCATGGCCGCCGTCACCCTCGACACGCTGGCCAGCCGCCAGCTGACACGGATGCGGAAAGGGGGCGCCGAATGACCAAATTCCTCACCCCCTGGGAAACGGGCCTTCTCGCCGTCTTCCTTGCGACCCTCGCGCTTAACGCCAGCTTCGCACCCGAATTCCTGACGGTGCAGAACCAGATCAACCTGTTCCAGCTGCATATCGAGAAGATCATCGTCGCCCTGATCATGACCCTCGTGATCATCAACGCCGAGATCGACCTCTCCGTCGCCTCGATCATGGGCCTCTCTGCCGCGCTCTTCGGCTACCTTGTCAACGCCGGCACGCCCGGCGGTCTTGCCATCCTGATCTGCCTCGCTGCCGGCCTTGTCGCCGGAATGGTCAACGCCGTCCTGATCGCCCGTGTCGGCATCCCCTCCCTCGTCGTCACCCTTGCGATGCTGATTGGCTTCCGCGGCCTCGCCCGGGTCCTCGTCCAGGACAACTCCCTTGGCGACTTCCCCGCCTGGTTCACCGACCTCGGTCAGAAGGGCATGGTTGGCCCAATCCCCCTCGCCATCCTTCTCTTTTTCGTCCTCCTCGTCCTCCTCGGCATGACGCTCCACCGCTCCTCGTTCGGCAGGCAGGTCATCGTGATCGGCACCAACGCCGAGGTCGCCCGCTTCTCCGGCCTGAACGTCGCCCGCGTGAAGACCGTGCTCTTCCTGCTCTCCGCCCTCATCTCCGCTCTCTGCGGCCTCCTTTACGCCGCCCGCCTCGGCTCCGTCCGCGGCGACACCGCCTTCGGGTTCGAACTTGACATCATCACGATGGTCCTGCTGGGAGGCGTCAGCATCTTTGGCGGCAAAGGCAGCATGGTGGGCGTGCTCCTCTCGATCCTGATCATCCTGAACCTTCGGAATGGCATGGGCCTGATGAACATCACCGGCCACATGCAGACCGGCGTGATCGGCATCCTCCTCATCGCCTCGGTCCTCTTGCCGAACCTCCTGGCCGACTTCCGCGCCCGCCGCAGAAAGGAAGCGTAATGCAGCGCCACGCCTTCAAGATGCGCCTAAATCCGGGGATGGAGTCAGAATACATCCGCCGCCATGATGAGATCTGGCCTGAGCTTGTGGACCTCCTGCGCCAAGCGGGAATCTCGAACTACTCGATCCATCTGGACCGAGAGACGAACACTCTCTTCGGCTACCTCGAACGCCGCGACAACCATGCGATGGACGACCTGCCAAACCACCCTGTGATGAAGAAGTGGTGGGCCTATATGGGTGACATCATGGCCACGAACCCCGACGGCTCCCCCATCGCGATCCCCTTGGCCGAGACCTTCTACATGGCCTGAGCCGCTACCAGCGCCCCACCGCCTCCCGCCACGCGTGCACATACCCGGTCCAGGCCGCATCTCTCTCCGGCAAGACCTCCAACGCCGCCGCCGCCTTCGCCAGCAAAGGCCCCGCCAGCAACGCCGCCCCCAATCCCGTCCCGGCCCCCTGACCCGAGCCCTTCACAACCCGCCCCGTTGCCGTCGCCAGCATCCGCAGGAACGCGAGGTTCCCGCCGAACGCCCCCTCCACGATCACCGGCCCCTCGGCCCCGGCCAGCGACAGACATTCCGCCCCCATCAGCGCCGCATAGAACGACGCCGCTGCCATCCGCGCGCCACCCTCCGGCTCTCCGCCAATCCATCCGAACCGCTTGCCCGGAAATGGCCCCGTGTCGGGATGCAGCGACGGCATCGCCATCACCCGGCCTTCCAGCACCGTGCGAAGATCCTCCGGCGAGGGCTCCACGATCCGCCCGCCCATGATCTCGTCCATCTCGCGCCCGCCCATGAACCGCGCTGTCGGA
>JBKDYO010000146.1:0-7596 GCA_046305855.1 Paracoccaceae bacterium | reverse complement strand
TCAATCACGTCGACGATCACGGGCTGGTCTTCCGATCCAAGGTCGCGATCGGACCGGAAATCGCGGTTGAAATCGCGCCGCTCGCCCCGCTCGGGCCGGTCGCCACGATCCGGGCGGTCGCCGCGCTCGGGCCGGTCCTGCCGGTCGGGGCGGTCACCGCGCGGCTGGTTCTGCCCGGCATAAGGCCCACCCTGCTGCCCGCCGTTCTGGCCCCCGTTCGGGTTGCCAGTCTGGCCCCCGTTCTGGTTGCCGTTCTGGTTGCCGTTCTGCCCACCGTTCTGACCGCCAGTCTGGCCGCCCGTCTGCTGATACTGCTGCTGACGCGCCTCCTGTTCGGCGGCCATTTCCTTCATCGCTTCGGCCAGCATCCGGGTGTAGTGCTCGGCATGCTGCAGGAAGTTCTCGGCGGCCACGCGGTCGTTCGACAGCTGTGCATCGCGGGCGAGCATCTGGTACTTCTCGATGATCTGCTGCGGCGTGCCGCGCACCTTGCCCTCGGGACCCGAGCTGTCGAAGACGCGGTTGACGATATTGCCGAGGGTGCGCGGGCGGTTCTGGTTGGAACGCGAGCGTTTCTTGGAGGAGCGCATCTTGTCCTTATGATGGCTTTGGCCCGCGACCGCCGCCCCTCATGGGCAGCAAATCAAGGTCAGCAGGGCCTGGACGGTTTGCCAGGGCAGATGAAGATCCGCGCCCGACAGGGGTCACTAACCACAGGGTGCGGCGGGTGACAAGCAAATTTTGCAGCAAAGCCGCGGAATAGGCGAGGCTCAGGCACAGCCGCAACTGTCCGCCGCGCCGGACTTGACCGCCACCACCACCCGGTCGCGCCCATCAAGATCAGGAAGAACGCGGATGCCATCCAGCCCGGCTGCCGCAAACAGCGCGGCCACAGCGGGCCCTTGCGTCGGTCCGATCGCGACCAGCAGCCGCCCACCCGGCTTCAGCCGCGCCCCCGCCCCGCGCGCAATGGCGCGGTAGGCGTCCAGCCCGTCTCCGCCGGGGCTCAGCGCCAGATGCGGCTCCCAGTCGCGCACTTCGGGTGCCAGCTCGGGCATCTCGGCCGCGGCGATATAGGGCGGGTTCGACACGATCAGGTCATAGGCCCCGGTGACGTTCACAAACCAGTCCGATTTCCGGAACCGGGCCCGCGCCTCCAGCCCAAGGTCGCGGGTATTGCCCACGGCCACCTGCAAGGCTGCGTCCGAAACATCAGTGCCAAGCCCGCGCGCCATCGGCATGCCCTTCAGGCAGGACAGCAGGATGCACCCCGTCCCGGTGCCAAGGTCCAGCATCTTCAGGAAGGGCTCCTTCAGCGCCTCGGCCACCAGCGTCTCGGTCTCGGGGCGCGGGTCCAGCGTGTCGCGGGTCACGCGGAAGGACTGGCCCCAGAACAGTCGCCGCCCGGTGATCTGCGACACCGGTTGCCGCGCCAGCCGCGCCTGAAGCGCGGAGTCATACAGCGCCTCCTGCGGCCCCGTCATCTCGTCCGGCAGCTTCAGCGTCAGCCGGTCATGACCGATGCCAAGCGCGTGGGCCAAGAGAACCCGCGCGTCGCGCGACCCGTCCTCGATCCCGGCCTCCTGCAACAGAGGGATCGCCCGGCGCAGGGCATCCGACGCCTTCATCCCTCCATCTCCGCCAGCCGTTCCGCCTGATCATGCGACACCAGCGCATCGATCACTTCGGTCAGCTCGCCCGCCATAATCTGCGGCAGTGCGTAAAGCGTCAGGTTGATCCGGTGGTCAGTCATCCGGCCTTGCGGGAAGTTGTAGGTGCGGATGCGTTCGCTTCGGTCACCCGAGCCGACCTGAGACTTCCGGTCCGCTGCCCGCGCCGAATGAATACGCTCGCGCTCTGCTTCATACAGCCGCGAGCGCAGGACCTGCATCGCAATCTCCTTGTTGCGGTGCTGCGACTTTTCCGACGACGTCACGACGATCCCCGATGGCAGGTGAGTTATCCGCACAGCCGAGTCCGTCGTGTTCACATGCTGCCCGCCTGCCCCGCTGGAGCGCATGGTGTCGATCCGGATGTCGCTGGCGGGAATGGAAATCTCGACCTCGTCCGCCTCGGGCAATACCGCGACCGTCGCTGCCGAAGTGTGGATGCGACCCTGAGCCTCGGTCTCCGGCACCCGCTGCACGCGGTGAACCCCGGATTCGTATTTCATCCGGGCATAGACGCCCTCACCTTCGATCAGGGCCGAGAATTCCTTCAGCCCGCCAAGCTCACCCGCCTGTTCGCTGATGATTTCGAAACGCCAGCCCATCTTCTCGGCATAGCGCTGGTACATCCGCGCGAGATCCCCGGCAAACAGCGCCGCCTCGTCGCCCCCCGTCCCCGGCCGGATCTCGATGATCGCGGGCCGCGCATCGGCGGCATCCTTCGGCAACAGGGCCAGCCGCAAGGCCTGCTCCATCTCGGGAATGCGCGCCTTCAGCCGCGGCATCTCTTCCTCGGCCAGCGCCTTCATCTCGGGATCGGCCAGCATCGCCTCGGCCTCGGCCAGATCGTCCAGCGACTGACGGTAGGCGCGAATTTCTTCGACCACCGGTTTCAGTTCGGTATATTCCCGGCTGATCCGCGCGATTTCGGCGGGGGCAGCGCCTGCGTTCAGTTGCGCTTCGAGATACTCGAAGCGTTCGGCGATCTGGGCAAGTTTGTCCAACGGAACCATGCGCGTCGTGTGGCGCTTCCTGTCTCCAGCGTCAAGGCTGCGCGAGGGGTCCGTTCATCGCTGGGGCTTCCGCAAGGCCAAGAAGCGCCTGCATCCAACCGCCGATCCGCGCTGCGTTCACCCCAAGGTCCTTCGAGCCAAAGCGCTGGCGACCAAAGACGCATAGCCCCGGCCCCGGCATCACTTGTGCCGTGGTGTAGTCTGGAAAGCCCATCAGCCGCGACCGCGTGATCCAGGTGATCCGCCCCTCTTCGGCCGACCCTGCAAGCCGCTCGGTTCGAGGCGTGGCCAGCACGATCGCATCCAGCCGGGCCAGCGCGCCTTCGGCCAGCGGTCCATACCGGTTGTCGGGCGTGATGCAGAAGACCTGCCCGCCCGCCGGATCGAACCCCGGCGCCGCCAGATCGACGTGCCAGACCGCCGGGTCCGAGGGGGCCAGCCGGACAAAGGCCAGCACCCCCAGAAACACGATCACGCCAAAGGCGAAAGCCAGTCCCATCCGCGCGCGCGCCTTCACCGTTGTGTCCGCGCCCAATGATAGAGGCAGATCAGCTCATAGGCCACCGCCGCCCCGGCAATCGCCGTGGCCCCCGTGGTGTCATAGGGGGGAGAGACCTCGACGACATCGCCGCCGACAAGGTTGATCCCCGCCAGGTCCCGCAGCATCGCAGCCACTTGCCAGCTGGCAAGCCCGCCCCAGACCGGCGTCCCCGTGCCCGGTGCAAAGGCCGGGTCCAGCGCGTCGATGTCGAAAGTCAGGTAGGTGGGCCGTTCGCCGACGATCCCCTTCACGGTCTCGACCACCCGGGCAACGCCCCATTCATGCGCTTCGCGCGCCGTGATGACGTTCACGCCCAGATAGTCCTCAGTCGTCGTCCGAATGCCGATCTGGACCGACCGTTCCGGGTCGACCAGACCCGCCTTGACCGACTTGTAGAACATCGTCCCGTGGTCGATCCGCGCCGGGTTGTCATCCGGCCAGAGGTCGGAATGCGCGTCGAAATGGATCATCGACACCGGGCCGAACTTCTCCGCATAGGCCTTCAGGATCGGGAAGGTGATGAAGTGATCACCCCCCAGCACGATCGACCCCGCCCCCGCCTTCAGGATCGCGCGGATGTGGTTGGTCAGGGTGTCCGGAAACTCGGGCACATTGGCATAGTCGAAGGCCACGTCGCCGTAGTCGATGACGCTCAGGTCCTCCAACGGGTCGGTGCCCCAACCCGGCGGCGGGTCATAGGGCATGAGGGCAGAGGCCTCGCGGATCGCGCGTGGGCCAAAGCGGGTGCCGGCGCGGTGGCTCACCGCCTGATCGAACGGAACCCCGGTGATCGCGAGGTCTACCCCGGTCAGATCCTTGGTATAGGTCCGCCGCAGAAAGCTCGTCGCGCCGCCGAAGGCGTTTTCAAAGGAATAACCCCGGTGCGCAGTCCGGGTGAACGCAGTGTCGACCTGCGTCTTCGCGTCTTCAAGTGCCATGATGGTCTCGGGTCTTGCAGCGCAGTCGTTCAGCGGAGACGCGCGGATCCGGTCCGGCAAGAGAACCCGCCCCGAGCGTCGGTGTCAAGCAAGCGATTTCTTCGAAGAAATCGCACCGGAGCCTTCAAAGGCTCCGGCCCGGAGTTTTTGAAAACTCCGGCGCGTCACCCGATCCGGTGCCCTTCCCGCACCAGTTCATCCGTGACCTTGCGGATCGCCTTTTCCAGCGTCTCGGCCACGAAATCGACCTGAGCCTCGGTGATGACCAGCGGCGGCGACATGACGTTCAGGTGGCCCATCGGGCGCACCATCATGCCCATCGCCTCGGCAGTATCGCTGATGCGCTTCGACTCGTTCACCCCGTCCGGCAGCGGCTCCTTGGTCAGCTTGTTCGCCACGTTCTCCACGCAGACCATCAACCGCCGCCCGCGGACCTGGCCAACCAGCGGCAGCGCCTCCAGCACCTTCAGCCTGTCGATGAAATAGTCCCCGACCCGGGCGGCATTCTCCAGAAGGCCCTCCGTCTCGATGATCTCGATCGACTTCAGCGCGGCCGCACAGCTGACCGGATGACCCGAATAGGTGAAGCCCGAGGTGAACCACCGCTCCCCTTTCTGCGCCATCACGTCCCAGATCCGGTCGCTGAAGATCAGCGCGCCCAAAGGCAGATAGCCCGAGGTCAGCCCTTTCGCGCAGGTGATCATGTCCGGCACCACGTCGAACTCGGCCTCGGACGCGAACCAGTGCCCCAGCCGCCCGAAGGCCGTCACCACCTCGTCGGCAATGAACAGGATGTCGTGGCGCTGGCAGACCTCCCACATCCGGCGCAGATAGCCCTTGGGCGGCATGATCACCCCGCCCGACGCCTGGATCGGTTCGGCAATGAAGCCACCAATCCGGTCGGCGCCAACCCGGTCGATCAGCGCCTCGAACTCCGCCACTAGCGCATCGCAGAACTCCGCCTCGCTCATCCCCTCCGGGCGGCGATACGTATTCGGCGGGGTCAGGTGATGGATGCCGTCCTCCTTGTAGCGGAACTCGGCCACCCGGTCGCCCGGCCGCTTGCCCACCGACTGCGACAGGTAGGTAGAGCCGTGGTAGGAATGATCCCGCGCGACGATATCCGTCTTCTCGGGCCGACCCATGCAGGTCTGATAATACCAGACCATCCGCACAGCCGTATCCACCGCCGTCGATCCACCTGTGGTCAGGTGCACCCGGTTCAGATCGCCCGGCGCCAGATCGGCCAACCGCGCCGACAACCGCGCAGCCGGCTCGTTGGTCACATCGACAAAACTGTTGGAAAACGCCAGCCGCTCCACCTGGTCGGCAATTGCCGTCGCCATGTCCTTGCGACCAAGGCCCACGTTCGTGCACCACATGCCCCCCACGGCATCCAGATACTGCCGCCCCTCGGCATCCCAAAGGTAACAGCCCTCGCCCCGACTGATGACCAGAGAGCCCTCTCGCTCGAAGGGGCCAAAGTTCGTCCAGGGGTGCAGAGCGTGGCTCCGATCCATCTCCCAAAGCGAATTCGGGGTGGGCCGTGCCAGGGCCTGGTGGGCGGTCATGTCGTGTCTCCTTCTCGGGGAATGATGCAAGTGTATAACAACCTGACCCTAGCATTTTGATCAAAACCCGACCAGCCCCCTCATCCGACCAAAGGTAGCGGTGGGGCAAGATATGGTGTCCAAAGGTTGATGTGGCCCCCATTAGGACCATGCACGGCGGTCAACCACGATCGGCCTGCAAGCGGCGACCGATTCGGGCCCTCCTGAATTCACAAATGCGCATGGAGTTTTCGGGGGGCGACGCGCGCCCCAGCGGTCGGATCTATGGCGGGAAGATGCTGGACGGAACCATCGCTGGGCCTGAGCGGGAAAGGACGACGCACTGCGTCGTCCCCGCTCAGTGCGGGACGGTGCCGCTACGCCGGTTCCGCCAGAAAAATCCGAGGCCAGCGCCTGACCCGGCGGGCGAGAAGCGCCTGCCGAGGGCAGGGCAGACGCTGGCCGGGGGCTTTGGGCCCCCGACCGGATTGCGGTAAGGGAGCATAGCGGCAGGCTCGATGGAGCCCGCCGAGGAGAGGGTGCCGTTTCCGCCGATCCTCATCCCGATCTAGAACAGCTTCTGCTTCGCCTTTGCCACGCTGAAGCCATGCCCATCGCCATTGGTGCAGGTCATGCCGGTCTTGGCCGAAACGCAGGAAATGCCGCCGAGGCTGACCGCCTCGCCATAGGGGAGAACGGGATTGCCGGGGTCTTGCACGGTGTCGCCGACGCAGGCCAGCGCGCCCTTGCCTGATGCGCCAACCGCAAAGGCCATGCCCCAGTCGAGGTCACAGCCCGCCGGGCGCTTGGTGTAGGACGGTGTATACTCCCGCAGGTCGCAGCGCGCCTCGGCGGCGCCCTCCCAGATGTACATCGCGCAATGGATGTTCCCGGTCGGCGACTGGAAGCCCAGGTAATCCTGCGCAGCGGCGGGGCTGGACAGGACCAGCGCGGCAAAGACTGGGGCGGCAAGGGCAAAGGGGGCTTTCAAAATGATCTCCATGCGTGACACTGTCGGGCCGGTCCTGACATCGTCTCCGGCGACACTACCTTGAGGAGGCCCCCACATGGTCCCAGTCGTCAAGGCTGCATTTGCCTATGTCCTGCCGGTCTTTGCCGTGGCCTTTGTTCTGGGCGCGGTGCGCGTCACCTGGATCGCCCCGGCGCTCGGGCCGCTTGCCGCCGTGGCACTTGAGGTGCCGCTGGTCCTCGCCCTTTCCTGGGTCGTCGCGGGCCGCGTTCTTGGCCGCTGGCCCATGACGTCGACGCACCGGCTGGCCCTAGGCGCGGTGGCCTTTGCCGTGCTCATGGCTCTCGAGTTTGCAACCGCGCTGGCCTTCGGCCAGACCGGGGCGCAATTCCTGATGGCCATGACAACGCCACACGGCCTCTTGGGACTGGCGGGCCAGATCGGGTTTGCCCTGGTCCCGCGCTTGCGACCCTAGCCCAGCGGCTGCGCCCGTTCGACCAGACGGGCAAAGAAGCTTGCCCCGATGGGGGCCACCTCGTCGTTGAAGTCGAAAGCCGGATGATGCAGCCCTGCCCCGGGACCGGTCCCAAGGAAGAGGTACGCCCCCGGCCGCGCCTCAAGGAGATAGCTGAAGTCCTCCGACCCCATCTCGCGCCCGGACCGCGCATCGACGGCCTCCTCGCCCGAAACTTCACGCGCGACCTCGGCGGCGAATTCGGTCTGGTCCTCGTGGTTGATCGTCGCGGGATAGCCCCAGTCGTAATTGATCTCGGCCGTCACGCCATAGGCCGTCGCGTGCCCCGCGACGACCTCGTGGATGCGCCGCTTCAAGAGCGCCCGCACATCCGGCTTGAAAGAGCGGATGGTCGCCGCAAAGAACCCCTCCCCGGGGATGATGTTCGACGCGGTCCCGGTGT
>JBKDYO010000145.1:0-3229 GCA_046305855.1 Paracoccaceae bacterium | reverse complement strand
GATCCTGGCCGAGGCGCGGATGCGGCAAGGCGGGGCGCATGACCCCATTGCGGCCTACCGGGCGTCGGGCTACCGCGACCGAGTGGCGAAGGAGCGGCCGGAGGTGAAAGGGTCCTCGTCAGGGATCGTTTGACTGCCGGAGGGGAGGCCGGTTGGATGACAAACCACTCGATCATCGACGATAGTCACGCCTTCTGGGATGAGGTCGTACATCCGTTTCTTGCGTCACGTTTCCCTGCGGAAACCGCGCAGATGGCCGCGGGGGTCTTCGGCTATGGGTCCGAAGTGCTGCGGCTGGATGATGAGTATTCCACCGATCACCACTTCGGGCTTCGGGTAAACGTGCTGCTGCCCAGCGAGGTAATGGCCGCGCGCGGGGTGGCCATCGAGGATTCTTTGGCCGAGGGCCTGCCGCCAGTCTGGCGAGGCCGGGAATTGCGCGAGGGGTATACCCGGACCAAGGGTGTCGCGCTTGCCTCGCTGGAGCATCATCTGCGATCGACCATTGGACTCGATGAACCGCCGAATAGTCATTCACAATGGTTGGCGATCCCCGAAGAAGACATGATGCATGTCATTGCCGGGGAGGTCTGGCATGACCCCTCGGGCCGATTTTCCGCAGTGCGTCAGGCGTTGGCGGGGTATTATCCGGAAGAAGTTCGGCTGCGACGTCTGGCCCATTGGTGCAGATACTTTAGCGGCATGGGAGTCTATGCGCTGAAGCGGGCACTGTTGCGGGACAACGAGCTGTACGCCAATACCACCTTTGCTCGGTCCTTGCGGTGGGGGGTACAGATGGCCTTCCTTCTGGACCGGCAGTACTACCCCTACGACAAATGGATGACCGTGATGTTCCACCGTTTGCCCAGGATGGGCGCGCGGCTGGCGGCAATTGTCGATGAAGCACCGAAGCTTACGACAAGTTGGGAGCGGAAGTTGGAGCTTCTGCATGAGATGTCGGATGTGCTGGACCAGGCGATGGTCGAGGACGGGCTGATCGCGCCGCATCCGCGTTACAAGGTTTCGGCAACCTCAGGCTACCGCCTGCTGGAATCGGCCTATGCCGAGCTGATCCGCAAATGCCCGGCCGAGATCCGGGGCATCGTCCCGCAGTGGGAGCAGGTGCATTGGGAAGGGTTCCACTCCGAATTCGTCGCGGGGGTGGGGCTGGAAGACTGGCGGCGGATGCTGCTTCTGGAGGAATGCGAATGAACGGTTATGAACGTGTGATGGCGACGATCAACCACCAACCGGTGGACCGGACGCCCATCGACTGCTGGCTGTATCAGAAGCAGTTCCTGGAACGGCTTGAGGCCGACTATGGCCCGCGCGAGAAGTTCATCGAAGAGTTCGGGATCGACGTCTTCGTGGGCCTCATGCCGTTCCCGAACCAACACGGCCGCAAGTTCGACATCCATGAACTGGCCGATGTCCCGCTGGAGGACCCGAAACACCCGAAGTGGCTGAACTTCACCGACTGGAACTACGACTTCGGTGGCACGAACATCGCCACCGCGATCCGCGATCACAAGGGCAAGCGCTGTGTGCTGGCGCATTGCTGGGGGATGGTGGAGGGGACGTCGTCCTTCCTTGGCATTGAAAATTGCTGGATGAACCTGGGCGGCAACCCGCAGCTGATGGCGAATTTCTTCGACCGGTATGCCGACTGGATGTGCATCCAGGTCGACCAGATGATCGAGGCGGGGGTGGACATGATGACGCTCTCGGACGACTGGGGATCGAACGGGACGATGCTGTTCTCGCCTAAGTCCTGGCGCCAGCTCATAAAGCCCTATGCGATGCGGGTGGTGCAACACGCCCGTTCGCGCGGGATGCCGGTCAACCTGCACTCGGACGGCTACATCCTGCAAGTCGTCGATGACATCATCGAGATGGGCTACACGTCCTGGCATCCGGTGCAGGAAAGCGCCGGGATCAATCCCCGCGAGGTCAAAGAGAAGTGGGGTGACAAGATCGTCATCTACGGGTCGCTGGACGTGATCGACGGGCTGTTGAAATACGATGGCGAGGAGCTGGACGAGTACATCACCGAGCGCTTCGGCATCTACGCCCCCGGCGGCGGGTTCATCTTCAACGGCGGGCATTTCATCCAGCCTGACATTCCTCCACTGCGGCTGGTGCGTGCCTATCGGCTGGTCAACAAGCTGGCCGAGCAGTACGGGACGCTTCAGTGAAGGCTCCCGACGGGGCGGTCTGGATCGGACCGGCGCATCCGTTTGACCTGCGCGACGTATATGTGAACTTTCGTACGGATATTCTGGTTGCGGCGGTGCCGAAACAGGCCGTGCTGCGGCTTTCGGCGGACAGCCGGTATCGTTTGTGGGTGAACGGGGTCTTCGTGGGACGGGGGCCGGAGCGGTCCTGGCCTTCGTCGATGGCGGTGGATGAACGTGAGGTCGGAAACCTGCTGCGGCCGGGAGTGAACCGGATCGCCGTGCAGGTCTATTCCCCGGGTCATTCGCATTTCGCCTATGTCCATCGCGGGGCCTGCGGGCTGATCGGGTGGCTGGAGGTGGACGGGGAAGTGGTCCTGAAGACCGGTCCAGGCTGGAAGGCCAAGCGGGACCGGTCATGGTCGGACCGGGTCGAACGGGTGTCGATCTATGGCACGGGGGTCGAGGACTGCGACCTGCGGCAGGCCGAAGATTGGGTCGAGGCGGATGCCTCGGGTTGGGACAGCGCAAGAGTGGTCCAGGGAACCGCGGGGCCCATCTGGCAGCGCTTGCGGCCCCGGGCGACGGCTTTGCCGGTTGAGGAGACGCGGGTTCTTCAGACGCCCTGGCAAGTGCGCACGGGCCCGGCGGTCGTGGCATCGGACGACCCCCACGGTGACTTGCGAGCGCTGTTTTCACTGTCTTTGCCCAGTCCCGCCCCTGCCCTGCTGCCACGCGGGACGGCGGCGGTCTGGGTGTTCGATCTGGGGGAGAGCCGGGCCTGTCTGGGTGGGGTGGAACTGACGGCGGCGGGTGGTGAGCGGCTGCTGATCTCCTACGCTGAAAAGCTTAAGGATGGGGAACTCCTTCTCTCGGACCCCGAAACCTACTGCCGGATGCGACCGACGGACCGCTTCACTTTGCGCGCCGGCCGGCAGCTGGTGGAGGGTTTCACCCCCCGCGGTGCGCGGTATCTGGTCTTTGCGCTGGAGGGTGGTGGGGTCGCGGCGGAGCCTACCTTCCACGCGCACCTTCCGGTGACGCCGGTGCTGGAG
>JBKDYO010000144.1:0-7589 GCA_046305855.1 Paracoccaceae bacterium | reverse complement strand
ATGTGGTCGCGCAACCGGCCGGGAGTGCCGACGACGATATGCGCACCACGCTCCAGCGCGCGCTTTTCGGTCCGGTAGTCCATGCCGCCGACACAGGTCGCGATCTTGGCACCAGCCCCGGCGTACAGCCATTCCAGTTCGCGCGCGACTTGCAGCGCCAGTTCGCGGGTGGGCGCGATGACCAGCGCCAGCGGGTGATCGGCGTACAGCAGCACGTCCTGCCCGTTCAGCACTTCCGGCGCGATGGCCAGGCCAAAGGCCACCGTCTTGCCAGACCCGGTCTGCGCCGAGACCAGCAAGTCGCGTCCCGCAACGCCTTCCGCCAATACGGCGTCCTGCACCGTGGTCAGCGCTTCATAGCCCTTAGCGGCCAAAGCCTGCGCCAGCGGCGCGGCCACGTTTTCAATCGTCATGATGTCTTTCCAAAGGGGGGCGAAGCCAGCGCCCATACAAGCCAAACGGCCCGTGTCCCTTTGGTGCGGGCCTCCTCGCCCACAGTCCCGGAATCTCGACCGTGCGGGGCCAGTAACCGAAACTTTGCCGACTGTATAGGCCTTACGCGGGGGTCAGTCGCGCCAGTGCTTCGGCATGCAGCGTCGGCGGCAAGGCCAGCACGCCCTCTGCCATAGCCCCGGCGGAGTTGAACCGCAGCGCCTTGCCCAGCCGGTCGGTCACAACTGCACCAGCTCGTTCAGCGATCAGCGACCCCGCCGCAATGTCCCATTCCCAGGCATCGCGCAGCGTCAGCATCCCGTCGAACGGCCCTTCCGCCGCCAGACACAGCCGGTAGGCCAAGGACGCACGGAAGCTCCGCGTAATCTCAGGCACACCGCCGGGCCACTTCTCGGGCACCATGTTCGCCTTTGTCGTCAGGATGTTGGCCCCTTCCAACACGTCCCGCCCGCTGGCCCGGATCACCTCGCCATCCCGCATCGGTGGCGAGGCTTCCGAGACCGTGTAGATACGGTCAATCGCCGGTAGATACACGACCCCCGCTGTGACCTTGCCTTTGTGCGCCACTGCCAGCGAATGCGCCCAGGTCTCTTCCCCGGCCACAAACGCCCGCGTGCCGTCGATCGGGTCGATGATGAACACTGTATCTATAGCCAGCCGATCGGCATTGTCCGGCGTCTCCTCGGACAGCCAGCCATAGTCCGGCCGCGCGCCCAGAAGCTTTGCCTTAAGCATGTCGTTGACCGCAAGGTCGGCCTCGGTCACTGGCCCATGCTCACCGCCCTTGTCCCAGACCTGCGGGTCCTTGCGCCAATAGCGCAGCGCGATCCGCCCCGCCTCGCGCGCGGCCTCGGTCAGCAGGGCCAGATCACGCGCCGGCAAGGGTCATCCCGTCGATCAGGATGGACGGCACCCGCGTCGACAGATGTGCCCGGGCATCGTTGGCCGGGATGATCCGCAACAGCATGTGCTTCAGGTTTCCCGCAATGGTGCATTCATGGACCGGATAGGCCAACTGCCCATTCTCCACCCAGAAGCCCGAAGCCCCGCGCGAATAATCGCCCGTCGTCGGGTTGATCGTCGATCCGATCATCGAGGTCACCAGCAGGCCAGTCCCCATCTGCTTCAGCAGGTCCTCTCGGGTCATAACCCCTTGAGTCAGATCGATATTCGTTGTCGACGGCGACGGCGGAGCCGAAGTCCCGCGCGACGCATTCCCTGTTGATGCCATCCCCAGCTTGCGCCCCGTTGCCAGGTCCAGCACCCAGCCGGTCAGCACCCCATCCGCCACGATCTCGCGCCGGCGGGTCGCCAGCCCCTCGCCATCGAAGGGCCGCGACGACCCGATGCGGCTACGGTGTGGGTCCTCGACCAGCGACAGGCCCACCGGCAGCACCTGCTTGCCCAGCAAATCCCGCGCCCAGCTTGACCCGCGCGCAATCGACGTCCCGTTGATCGCCGACAAGAGATGCCCGACCAACGAGGCTGCGACGCGTTCGTCATAGACCACCGCAAAGGTCCCGGTCTTCGGCTTCACCGACCCGACCCGCGCCAAGGTCCGCTCTGCCGCCAGCCGCCCGATCTCCAGCGGCGACGGCATGTCAGAGGCGTATATCCGCCCCTCACCGGCATAATCCCGTTGCATATCGGTGCCTTGGCCAGTGAAGGCCACCGCTGACAGCGAGGTCGAGGTCCGCCCGTAGCCGCCCGAGAAACCATTGCTGGCCGCCAGATGCAGCGTCCGCTGGCTGTAGGCTGCCGAGGCTTCGACCTGCGTGATCCCGGCAGACTCCAGCGCTGCCGCTTCCACGGCCCGCGCGGACGCCTCCAGCACCGCTGCCCCCGGCTCCCCTACCGGATCGGCAAGGTCCAACCCGGCCACGTCCCACGCCTGCGCCAACTGCGACGCCTCGGCCAACCCGGCCGTCGCATCTTCCGGCGCCTCGCGGGCCATCGCCACGGCCCGCTCGGCCAGCGCGGTGATCGTCGCCGCAGAAGTATCCGAGGCCGAAACGCAGGCCTGGCGCCGTCCGATCAGCACCCGCAGCCCGATCTCTACGCCTTCCGACCGCTCCGCCTGTTCCAGCGCCTGCTTGCGGATTTCAATGGACAGCGCGGTGCCGGACACCGCCAGCGCATCGGCACTGTCGGCTCCGGCTTTTCGGGCGGCATCCAGAAGGGCGTGGCTCAGATCGGCAAGGCTGGGGGTCATCACATCGTCCCGTATCATCTGCCGATGTCAGGTAGCCCTGCCGACGACCCTTCGCAAGGTCGGCGCTACTGCAACCGCTGTCCGTTGGCAAACAGCCCGCCTTCCTTGAACTCGATTTCCGAGGTCAGCTCATCCGGTCCGGCACCGGGACGCGCAAACATGGCCATCCCCATGCGGAAGCCCATTGCGTCGTCCTCGCTCAGAATGCCCAGCGCAATCAGGTTGTCGACCAGCTGGTTCGCGCCCTTGATCCCCACCGTGATCTTGCCATCAGGCCGCGGCATGCCGCCAAAGGTCTCCAGATCCGCGTTGTCAAAGGTCAGACCACCCGTCGCCGACACCTCGGCCCCGGCTGCCTTGGCCAGGACCTGCGTCAGATCCAGGCTGTTCAACTGGCCCGGGGGCTCGGCACCGTCCATCTGCACCTCGGGGTCCATGATGTCCTGCGTCCAGAAACCGGTGCCCTTCAGGTCCACGATCACCGTGGCCGGTTCCCGCGACAGAGACCCCGCCGGGTCGAACAGACCCCAGACATCCTCGGACACGGTGAAGTCGACAAGCTTGGTCAGGAAGGCAAAGTCCTGCGGCGTGTCCGATTTCGTCACTGGCATCAAGAGGTTGAACCCGCTTTCGGCAAAGGCCACTTCCACCTGCGGGAACGGGATCTCGGCGCCCGACACCGTGAACTTGGCCCCGTTCAGCGAGGTTCCGTAGTTCATCCGCGTCTTGTCCATCGCCAGCACGAAGCCGCCACCAGCGGCATTGGCCACGATCTTGCTGGGACCGGCGGCCTCGACGATGTCGACGTTCATTGCCATCGCCCCAAAACTGAAGGCCGAATCCATGGTGAAGCCTGCGTTCAGTGCCGCCGCCATGTTCGCCATCATGTCGGCGCTCAGGAAATTGCCCTTGGTGGTGCCGGTCAGGTCGTTCAGCGTCATGGTGATCGTGGCCTGCCCGCTACCGCCATCCGCGCTGTCGGTCCCCGACAGGTTCAGCGCCAGGGATTTCGACGCATAGCTCATATCCAGCGCGGTTTTGTCGCCGTCCCGGCTGACCAGGTACTTTCCTGTCGCCTCGGTCACCGTCATGTCGGCTTTGGTGTCCAGCACCGTGCCGCCTTCGTCGGTGATCTCGTCCAGTGTGATCGTCACATTGGGTGCGGTGAAATCATAGCTCGTCTCGGTCGCGCTGCCCCCCGCGACGATGGTCATGCCGGGCTGGACGACAGTCAGCTTCATCGTCCCCGGTCCATCCTCCGTGTCCCGGAACGCCATCTGGATCGGATAGCTCTCGGGCATGGTCACCGTGACAGTGCCATCGCCGTTGTCCGAAAAGGACAGCTTGTCAAAGGTGATCGAGGCGCTTCCCCCAAGGTCATCCTTCATGGTGACCGCCAGTTCCGTCACGTCGACCGACGAACCGCTTTCCGCGACGTTGCCGACGGTCAGCTCCTGCCCGGCCGAGGTCAACATGGCCTGCCAGCTGTCCCAGACTTCCTTCGGAGTCACATCGGCGCCTGCGCCGGAAGCAAGAAACACCAGAGCAATCGCAGATGAACAGGTGAGTGCGCGCGTCATGGCAACAGCCTTTCGGGTTGAATTCGACCGCACAACCTTTCTATCTCGTCCCAAGGGCGTCAAGGGTTTCCGGGGCGCGGGTGGGGAAAGCCGGATGGAACAGTCATGATCAAGGTTCAGAACGCGAACGACTGCTGCACGATTACCCTTGCCCGCCCGGACAAGGCCAACGCGCTGACCGAGGAGATGCTGGAAAGCCTGGCCTCCGCGGCCTTGGTCGCCGCCGCCAGCGCGAAGGTCCTGATCCTGACGGGCGAAGGCAAAGTCTTTTCCGCCGGGGCCGATCTTGACGGGATGAAGGCCGGGCTTGGCCTCTCGCCAGCCTGGGAGGACGCTTCCGGCGCCATAGCAGCCTTTCCCGGCCTCTCGATTGCCGCGCTGAACGGCACCTTGGCAGGTGGCGCGATGGGCGCAGCTCTCGCCTGCGACCTGCGGATCGCCGTCCCTACCGCCAATTTCTTTTACCCCGTCATGCGCCTGGGCTACCGCCCCCAGCCCTCGGACCCCGCCCGCCTTGCCGCCCTTGTCGGCCCCTCCCGCGCAAAGATGATCCTCCTCGCAGGCCAGCGCGTAGACGCCGAAACCGCGCTTGCCTGGGGCCTTATCGACCGCATTGCCGAGCCGCAGGCGTTGATCGACACCGCCATGTCGCTGGCCGAACATGCACTTGCCGCCGATCCGGGGCATGTTGCCGCCCTGAAGCGGATGACCCAAGGGGAAAAGCCATGACCAACAGCTACGACACTGGCCGCCTGAACCTGCCCTTCGTCGGCATCGCGACCTTCGGCAAGAACCCTTACGAACCCGATTGGTCAAAGATCGACGCCGACTTCGCCATCCTCGGCGCGCCCTTCGACTTCGGCACCCAGTTCCGCGCCGGAGCCCGCTTTGGCCCCCGGGGCATCCGCGAGGCCTCGACGCTCTTCTCCTTCGGCCACGCCGGGGCCTATGACCACGAAGATGACGTGACCTACCTCGAAGGCGTCCGCATCCTCGACATCGGCGATGCCGACATTGTCCACACCGACACCGAAACCAGCCACGCCAACATCGAAACCGGAGTCCGCGCGATCCTCGCCGCTGGCGCGATCCCTGTGGTCCTCGGCGGCGACCACTCGATCAACATCCCCTGCATCCGCGCCTTCGCGGGCCGCCCGCTGCACATCGTCCAGATCGACGCCCACCTCGATTTCGTCGACGTAAGGCACGGCGTCCGCCACGGCCACGGCAACCCGATGCGCCGCGCCGCCGAACAGGACCACGTCAAGGGCATCACCGCGCTCGGCATCCGCAACGTCTCCTCCACCGCCAAGGACGGGTATGAGGCCGCCCGCAAGATGGGCGACGACATCCTTTCCGTCCGCCAGATCCGCAAGCTTGGCATCGAGGCCACCCTCGCCCGTATCCCCAAGGGAGTCGACTACTACCTGACCATCGACATCGACGGCTTCGACCCCTCCATCGCCCCCGGCACCGGCACCCCTTCCCATGGTGGGTTCCTCTACTACGAGGTCCTAGAACTGATCGACGGGCTGACGAAACAGGGCAACATCATCGGCATCGACCTCGTGGAAGTCGCCCCCGACTACGACCACTCCGGCACCACTACGATCCTCGCTGCCCAGATTCTCCTGAACACCATCGGGCGCATCGCCCATAACCGGAGGTAACGCGTGGAGCAGCTGAATCGCTGGTTTAGAGACGCATACGACACCGCTTTGGGCTGGCTCTCCTCGCCCGCGGCCCTGTCGCAATTCGGCATTCTCATCGCCGCGTATATACTCGCTCGCCTCCTCGCCCGCCGCTTCTCGCCCGCTCTCGAAAAGACTCTGACCCCCAAGCCCGAAGCGAACCACATCCTCGCCCGCCTCCGCCGCTTTGCGCTCCTTTTCCTGCCGCTCCTCCTTCCCCTCCTCGCCTATGCCCTTACCGCCGCAGGCGAGGCCCTGACCCGCGCCACCTTTGGCTCGGGCGAAGTCATCGCCTTCGGCAAACGCGTCTTCCTTTTCCTCGCCGCCGTTGAACTCGTCCGCAAAGTCCTTCCCCCCGGCTTCCTCAAGCTGATGGGCCGCTACGTCCTCCTGCCCGTCATGGCGCTGCACGCGCTTGGGGTCCTCGACGACGTCACCGCCCGCCTCGACGCCGCCCAGGTCAACCTCGGCAACATCCAGTTCACCGCGCTGGCCCTGATCCGTGGCCTGATCGCCGGGTCGCTCCTCTTCTGGCTCGGCAGCTGGTCCAACCGCCAATCCGCCGGCTACATCAAATCGCAACCCGACCTGCGCCCTGCCACCCGCGAACTGGCGATCAAAGCCACCGAGATCGCCATCTTTGGGGCCGCCTTCCTGCTCCTCATGTCGATCATGGGCATCGACCTCACTGCCATCGCCGTCCTTGGCGGCGCGCTGGGCGTCGGGATCGGCCTTGGCCTGCAACAGATCGCCGCCAACTTCGTCTCCGGGATCATCCTGCTCCTGGAGGGCCAGACGACCGTCGGCGACTACGTCGAACTCGACGGGGGCGAGAAGGGCACCATCGTCAAGATGACCGCCCGCGCCTGCATTCTGGAGACGTTCGACGGCAAATGGATCGTCGTCCCGAACGAACATTTCATCACCACGCGCGTCGTCAACTACTCCGACCAGGGCAGCGCCAACCGCTATGAGGCTTTATTTTCAGTGTCTTACGAGACGGATATAAACCTCGTGCCCGATATAATCGAGCGCGCTGTATCCAAACTCCCCTTCGTCTTACAGGACCCGGACGGCCCGGATTGCGAGCTGCGCGGCTTCGGCGAAAGCAGCGTCGACTTTGCGGTGGAGTACTGGGTAGCGGGCATCGACGACGGAAAGAACAAATACGGCTCCCCGGTCCTCTTCGCGATCTGGAACGCGCTCAAAGAGGCCGGGATCGAGATGCCTTACCCCCACCGCGTCGTCGAATTGCGCAATGCCCCCAGCACCTGAATCGCTTGACGCCCTCGTCATCGGCGCAGGTCCCGCCGGGCTGATGGCGGCGGAAGAGCTTGCGAAGGCTGGCGTTCAAACCCTTGTTTGCGAAGCCAAACCCACCATTGCCCGCAAATTCCTGATGGCCGGGAAATCCGGACTGAACGTCACGAAGGACGAGGACCTCGACCTCTTCGCCACCCGATACGACACCCCCAACCTTCTGCCAATCCTGCAAGACTTCGGCCCGCGAGAGGTCCGCATCTGGTGCCGCGCCCTGGGCCAGGACGTATATACAGGCTCCTCCGGCCGCGTCTTCCCCGTGGCGATGAAGGCCTCCCCGCTCCTCCGCGCCTGGGCGCAGCGCCTTTCGTCCCAAGGCGTCGAGATCCGCAC
>JBKDYO010000143.1:0-27547 GCA_046305855.1 Paracoccaceae bacterium | reverse complement strand
GTTCTACTATGTGCAGCGGCAGGCCTTCTTTGGCGGGGTCGCGCTGGTGGTGATGATCGCGGTGTCGATGATGCCGCCCGACATGGTGCGCAGGCTTGGGGTGCTGGGCTTTGCGGTGTCGATGGTGGCCTTGATGCTGCTGCCGCTGTTCGGGACGGATTTCGGCAAGGGCGCGGTGCGGTGGTTTTCCTTTGGCTTCGCGTCGATCCAGCCGTCCGAGTTCCTGAAGCCGGGGTTTGTGGTCGTGGTGGCCTGGCTGATCGCGGCGTCTCAGGACCTTGCGGGGCCGCCGGGCAAGACGATTTCCTTTGCGCTGACGCTGGTCGTGGTCGGGTTCCTGGCGATGCAGCCGGACTTCGGCCAGTCGGCGCTGATCCTCTTCGCCTGGGGCGTGGTCTACTTCGTGGGCGGCGCGCCAATGCTGCTGATCGGCGTCGTCGGCGGGGTCGTGGCGGCAAGCGGGCTGGTGTTCTATGAAAGCTCGGAGCATTTCGCGCGGCGGATCGACGGGTTTCTGAGCCCGGATGTCGACCCCCGGACGCAGCTCGGATACGCGGCGAACGCGATCCAGGAGGGCGGGTTCTTCGGGGTGGGCGTGGGCGAGGGGCAGGTGAAGTGGTCGCTGCCGGACGCGCATACCGATTTCATCATCGCGGTGGCGGCCGAGGAATACGGGCTGCTGCTGGTCCTCGCGATCCTGGCGCTGTACGGGGTGATCGTAGTGCGGTCCCTGTGGCGACTTCTGCCCGAGCGGGAGCCGTTTGCGCGGCTGGCGGGTGCGGGGCTGGCGTGCATCTTCGGGGTGCAGGCGATGATCAACATGGGCGTCGCGGTGCGGCTGTTGCCAGCCAAGGGGATGACGCTGCCGTTCGTGAGCTATGGCGGGTCGTCGGTCATCGCGGCGGGGATCACGCTGGGGATGCTGCTTGCGCTGACCCGCGAACGCCCGCGGGGCCAGATCAGTGACGTCTTCCGGCGGGGACGGTGATGGGGAGGCTCTTGCTCATCGCGGCGGGCGGGACGGGCGGGCACATGTTCCCGGCTCAGGCCCTGGCCGAGGCGATGCTGGCGCGGGGCTGGCGGGTGAAGCTGTCCACTGACGACCGGGGTTCGCGCTACGCGGGCGGATTTCCGGCTGAGGTGACGGTGGAGCGGGTGGCTTCGGCAACCTTCGCACGGGGCGGGGTGGCGGCGAAGCTTCTGGTGCCGTTCCAGATTCTGGGTGGTGTGGTTGGGGCGCTGGTCTCGCAGCTGCGCGACAAGCCGGTGGTCGTGGTGGGCTTTGGCGGTTATCCGTCGATCCCGGCCCTGTCGGCGGCCTGGGTCTTGCGGCGGCCGCGGATGATCCATGAGCAGAATGGCGTCTTGGGCCGGGTGAACCAGGTCTTTGCGCGGCGGGTCGACAAGGTTGCCTGCGGGACCTGGCCGACCACTTTGCCTGCGGGCGTGACGGGCGAGCCTGTGGGAAATCCGGTGCGGCAGGCGGTGCTGGATCGCGCCTCGGCCCCCTATATCCCGCCGGGGGATTACCCGATGAGCCTTGTGGTGATCGGCGGCAGTCAGGGTGCGCGCATCCTGTCGGATGTGGTGCCCGCGGCAGTGGCGCTGTTGCCCGAAGGCCTGCGGGCGAACCTGCGAGTGGCGCATCAGGCGCGGGACGAGGATGGCGAACGGGCGGCGGCGGCCTATGAGGCGGCGGGGGTGCGGGCCGAGATCGCGCCGTTCTTTGCGGACATTCCGAGGCGGCTGTCGGAGGCGCAGCTGGTGATCAGCCGGTCGGGGGCCTCGTCGGTGGCGGATATCAGCGTGATCGGGCGGCCCGCGATCCTGATCCCCTTTGCGGCAGCGACCGGCGACCATCAGACCGCGAACGCCAAGGGCCTTTCTGACGCTACGGCGGCCATAGTCGTGCAGGAGAAGGCGCTTGACGCGGCCACCCTTGCGGGCCACATCGCCGCGATCCTGAACGATCCGCACCGGGCCGAGACAATGGCGAGGGCGGCGCTGGGCGAGGGCAAGCCGGACGCGACCGCGCGGCTGGTGGCCTTGGTAGAACAGTTGGGCGGAGACAACGCATGAACGCAGCAACGAAGCTTCCGCTGGAACTGGGGCCGATCCATTTCGTCGGCATCGGTGGGATCGGGATGTCGGGGATCGCCGAGGTCCTGATGACGCTGGGCTATGCGGTGCAGGGGTCGGACGCGAAAGCCTCGAAGATCACCGACCGGTTGGTGAAGCTGGGGGCGACGTTCTTCGAGGGTCAGAAGGCCGAGAACATCGGCGACGGGGTGTCGGTCGTGGTGATCTCGTCCGCGATCAAGAAGGGCAACCCGGAGCTGGAGGAAGCCCGCCGTCGCAAGCTGCCGGTGGTGCGCCGGGCCGAGATGCTGGCGGAACTGATGCGGCTGAAGTCGAACATCGCGATCGCCGGGACGCATGGCAAGACGACGACCACGACGATGGTGGCGACCCTTCTGGACAAGGGGGGCTTCGATCCGACGGTGATCAACGGCGGCGTGATCCATGCCTATGGGTCGAACGCACGGGCCGGGGCCGGGGAGTGGATGGTGGTCGAGGCGGATGAAAGCGACGGGTCGTTCAACCGCCTGCCCGCGACCATCGCCATCGTGACCAACATCGACCCCGAGCACATGGAGCACTGGCACACCTTCGACGCGCTGCGGAAGGGGTTCTTGGATTTCGTGTCGAACATCCCGTTCTACGGGCTTGCGGTCTGCTGCACGGACCACCCGGAAGTGCAGGCGCTGGTCGGGCGGGTGACCGACCGCCGGGTGGTGACTTTCGGCTTCAACGCGCAAGCCGATGTGCGGGCACTGAACCTGACTTATGAGAATGGGGTCGCGCATTTCGACATCGCTTTGCAGTCCGAGGGGCAGGTGATCGAGGGCTGCACTCTGCCGATGCCGGGGGACCACAACGTGTCGAACGCTTTGTCGGCCGTGGCCGTGGCGCGGCATCTGGGGATGAAGAAGGACGAAATCCGCGAGGCGCTGGCGGGGTTCGCGGGGGTCAACCGGCGGTTCACCAAGGTCGCCGAGGTGAACGGCGTGACGATCATCGACGATTACGGCCACCACCCGGTCGAGATCGCGGCGGTGCTGAAGGCGGCGCGGCAGGCGACCAAGGGCCGGATCATCGCGGTCCACCAGCCGCACCGCTATACGCGGCTGTCCAACCTCTTCGAGGAATTTTGTACATGCTTCAACGATGCAGATGTCGTTGCCATCGCAGATGTCTATTCCGCGGGCGAGGACCCAATTCCCGGCGCGTCGCGCGATGATCTGGTGGCGGGCCTGATCGCCCATGGCCACCGGCACGCCCGCGCCCTGCAGGACGAGGCCGAGCTTGCCCGGCTGGTGAAGGAACAGGCGCGGCCGGGCGACATGGTTGTTTGTCTCGGGGCGGGCACGATCAGCGCCTGGGCCAATGCGCTGCCTGCAAAGCTGATGGGGCAGGCTGCATGAAGCCCAGGAATTTTCGCCGAAAATTCCCGGACCTTGTCGGGCGGTCCTGATGAGCACCCCCTTGATCCTTGGCTGCTTCTGGGTGCTGGCTTCGGCCATCACGGCGATGTTGCCGATGCGGCGGCAGATGGTGCCGGGGATCGCGCTTCTGATCGCTGCCCCCTTTCTTCTGGTCTGGATCGGCTGGGTCCACGGCTGGCTGTGGCTGGCCTTGGGCCTGTTCGCTTTCGTCTCGATGTTCCGCAATCCGCTGCTTTACTTTCTGCGCCGTGCGCTGGGGCGGCCAGCGCCGGTGCCGAAGGAGCTTGAGAAATGATCCTGCCGCTGGCCCTGTGTCTGGTCTGGCTGATCGCGGCGAATCTGATCGGGATGCTTCCGTCGCGCGACAAGCATTGGCGGGTGGCCTATGGGCTGATCGCGATCGGCGTGCCGCTTCTGGGATGGGCGACTTTTGAGGCGGGGCCGGTGGTCGGGCTTGTGCTGCTGGCGGCGGGGGCCTCGATCCTGCGCTGGCCGGTGATTTACTTGTGGCGCTGGCTGCGCCGTCAGCTGGGGTAGGGGATGAACGGCTATCTCTGGGCAATCGGCGGGGCCACGGTGATCGGTGCCGGAGTGATGTCCTGGGCGGTGACGCGGCGCTATGGCTGGGGCGCGGCCCTGGCCTTGCCGGTGGTGGCCCTTGCGGCAGTGATCGGGATGCGGTGGCAGGAGCAGGATCTTGGCTTTGCCGAGGGGCTGGAGTTGATCCGCGGGATGCTGGTCTTTGCGGCTCCGGTGCTGCTGGGGGCCTTTGTCGGGATCGTCTTGGGCGCAAGGCGGCGGGGCTGAGGCCTTGCGCGGGCACCGAAAGAGCCGCAGAAGGCGGTTGTGATGACGACATTGCCCGAAACAAGGGGCGTGCTGACGCCCAATCGCCCTCTGGCGGACCTGACCTGGTTGCGGGTCGGGGGGCCGGCGGACTGGCTTTACCAGCCGGCGGACGAGGCGGATCTGGCAGCGTTTCTGGCGGAACTGGACCCTGCGGTGGCCGTGTTCCCGATGGGCGTGGGATCGAACCTGATCGTGCGGGATGGCGGCATCCGGGCGGTGGTGATCCGGCTCGGGCGCGGGTTCAACGGGATTGACATTGAGGGCGACCGGGTCGTGGCAGGGGCTGCGGCGCTGGATGCTCATGTCGCGCGGCGCGCGGCGGAGGCGGGGCTGGACCTGACGTTTTTGCGGACCATTCCCGGCAGCATTGGCGGGGCAGTGCGGATGAACGCCGGGTGCTACGGGTCCTATGTGGCGGATGTGCTTGAGGAAGTGCGGATTGTCACGAGGGCCGGTAAGATCGTCACGCTGGCGGCCTCGGACCTGAACCTGCGGTATCGGCAGAGCGATGTGCCTGAGGGCTCGGTGATCGTGTCGGCCACGTTCCGCGCAGGAAAGGGCGATCCGGCGGCGCTGGAGGCGCGGATGGTGGACCAGATTGCCAAGCGCGATGCGAGCCAGCCCACCAAGGAGCGTTCGGCGGGGTCGACCTTCCGCAATCCGGCCGGTTTCAGCTCGACCGGCAAGGCCGATGACAGCCATGAACTGAAGGCCTGGAAGGTGATCGACGACGCCGGAATGCGCGGCGCGCGGGTCGGCGGGGCGCAGATGTCCACCATGCATTCCAACTTCATGATCAATGCTGGAGGAGCGACGGCGGCCGACCTCGAAAATCTGGGCGAGGACGTGCGAAAAAAGGTTTTCCAATCAAGCGGTATCACGTTAGAGTGGGAAATCATGCGGGTCGGAGAATACCCGTAGGACTAACAATATCACGGGTCGGATAAGACCCGGATGAGGCAGTGTATGGCGGGCGCATCGAGCAGGATGGCCCCCGAAGTGGCGGTTCTGATGGGTGGGCTTTCCGCTGAGCGGGAGGTGTCGCTTGTCTCTGGGCGCGAATGCGCATCGGCTCTTCGGGCGGCGGGGTACAAGGTGACGGAGGTCGATTGCGGCCCCGATC
The DNA here is from genome assembly GCA_046305855.1 of Paracoccaceae bacterium. GTDB lineage: Bacteria > Pseudomonadota > Alphaproteobacteria > Rhodobacterales > Rhodobacteraceae > Tabrizicola. Next base: position 22,069 of record JBKDYO010000143.1, on the reverse strand, counting down.
TGCCTGCGCGCCTGACTGACCTGAAGCCTGCCGTCTGTTTCAATGCACTCCACGGCCGCTGGGGCGAGGATGGCTGTGTCCAGGGCATGCTGGAATGGCTGGGGATTCCGTACACGCATTCGGGCGTGCTCGCCTCGGCCCTGGCGATGGACAAGGTCAAGACCAAGGAGGTCTACAAGGCCGCCGGGTTGCCGGTCGTGGACAGCGTGCTGGCCAGCCGCGACGCGGTCGAGGCCGGGCATGTCCTGCCTGCGCCCTATGTGGTGAAGCCCTACAACGAAGGCTCGTCGGTCGGGGTCTATATCGTCCGCGAAGGGTCGAATGCACCGCGTCTGGCGGCTTCGATGCCCGCAACCGTGATGGTCGAGGCCTATGCGCCGGGCCGTGAGTTGACAACGACGGTGATGGGCGACCGGGCGCTGGGGGTGACGGATATCATCACTGACGGCTGGTACGACTATGACGCGAAGTACAAGCCGGGTGGCAGTCGGCATGAGTGCCCGGCAAAGCTGCCGGTCGAGATCGAGGCGGCCTGTCTGGATTACGCGCTGCGCGCCCACAAGGCGCTGGGGTGCCGCGGGGTCAGCCGGACGGATTTCCGCTGGGACGAGGCCCGCGGTTTGGCCGGGCTGATCCTGCTGGAGACGAATACCCAGCCGGGTATGACGCCGACGTCGCTGGCCCCGGAACAGGCCGCGCATCAGGGGATCAGCTTCCCCGAGTTCTGCGCCTGGATGGTGGAGGACGCGTCATGCAATCGCTGACTGCCCGTCGCCCCGCGCCCCGCACCCGCCGCGACCCCGCGCCGTCGAAGTGGGACTATCGGCTGCAGCGACTGATGCTGACGCCTTACGTGCGCGCCTTCCTTGTGAAGGGCCTGCCGACGCTGGTGATCCTTGGGGCCGTGGGCTTGTGGTTCGCGCAAGACGCAAACCGGCAGGCGGTGATCGGGCAGTTGACCCATCTGCGCGAGGAATTCGAAGCGCGGCCCGAGTTCCGCGTCTCATTGGCCCGGGTCGAGGGCGCGTCGGATGACCTTGCGGCGGCCGTGCGGGCCAAGCTGGCGCTGCCCTTGCCGATGTCGTCCTTCGACATCGATCTTGATGCAGCACGCGCGCGGATCGAGGCGCTGGATGCGGTGCGGAAGGCCGATCTGCGGGTCCGGTCCGGCGGCGTGTTGCAAGTGGTCATCACCGAACGGATGCCGGTCGCGATCTGGCGGACCGAGGACGGGCTCACGCTGGTTGACGAGACCGGCCACCGGGTCGCGGGTCTGATGTCGCGCACCGACCGGCCCGACCTGCCGCTGATCGCGGGCGAAGGGGCTGATCTGGCCACTCCGGAAGCGCTTGACCTGATCGCTGCGGCGGGTCCGCTGACCCCGCGCATGCGCGGTCTTGTCCGCGTCGGCGACCGGCGCTGGGACCTGATCCTTGACCGCGACCAGCGCGTGCTTCTGCCCGAGAACAACCCGGTCCAGGCGCTGGAACGCCTTCTGGCTCTGGACCATGCCCAAGACCTGATGAACCGCGACATCCTGACTGTCGATCTGCGTCTGGACCGTCGCCCGATCCTTCGCCTCACCCCCCATGCCCTTGCCGAGATACGCCGCGCGCAGGGCCTAGAAACCGTGGAGAACGAACTGTGACCGATCTCTATACTTCCCAGCGTGCCATGCGGAACATGCGCCGGGCTGCCATGCAGCGCGGGGTGATTGCCATTCTGGACGTCGGCACCAGCAAAATCGCGTGCCTTGTCCTGCGCTTTGACGGTCCTGACCGGTTGCGGGAACAGGACGGTGTCGGGCCGATGGCCGGGCAAAGCCAGTTCCGGGTCATCGGGGCCGCGACGACGCGGTCGCGCGGGGTCCGCTTTGGCGAGATCGCGGTGATGAACGAAACCGAGCGCGCGATCCGTACGGCCGTGCAGGCGGCCCAGAAGATGGCGAATGTGCGGGTCGATCATGTGATCGCCTGCTTCTCGGGAGCGGAACCCCGCAGCTATGGGTTGGCCGGAGAACTGGACCTGCAGGATTCGGTCGTGACCGAACAGGACGTCAGCCGCGTGCTGGCTTCGTGCGATGTGCCGGATCTGGGGGCAGGGCGCGAGGTGCTGCACGCCCAGCCGGTGAACTTTGCGCTGGACCATCGCAGCGGTCTTGGCGATCCGCGCGGGCAGATCGGGCATCGGCTGGCAGTCGACATGCACCTGATGTCGGTTGACGGCGATGTCGTGCAGAACCTGCTTTACTGCATCAAGCGCTGTGACCTGGAACTCGCCGGGATCGCGTCCTCGGCCTATGTCTCGGCGATATCGTCGCTGGTCGAGGACGAACAGGAGCTGGGTGCGGCCTGCATTGACATGGGCGGCGGGGCGACCGGCATCTCGATCTTCATGAAGAAGCACATGATCTATGCGGATTCGGTGCGGATGGGCGGGGACCATGTGACCTCGGACATCTCCAAGGGTCTGCAGATCCCGATGGCCACGGCCGAGAAGATCAAGACCCGGCATGGCGGACTTTATGCCACCGGCATGGACGACCGCGAGATGATCGATATCGGCGGGGACAGTGGCGACTGGGAAAAGGACCGTCGCCAGATCAGCCGGACTGAGTTGATTGGCATCATGCGACCCCGGGTCGAGGAGATCCTGGAAGAAGTGCGCGCCACGCTGGACGCGGCGGGATTCGACACTCTGCCGAGCCAGCAGATCGTGCTGACCGGTGGCGGCAGCCAGATCCCGGGGTTGGACGGCATCGCGACGCGGGTCCTGGGCCAGCGCGTACGGCTGGGCCGTCCGCTGCGCGTGCAGGGCCTGCCGCAGGCGGCGACCGGGGCGGCCTTTGCCTCGGCCGTCGGGCTGTGCCTCTTCGCCGCGCATCCGCAGGACGAATGGTGGGACTTCGAAATTCCGGCCGAACGCTACCCGGCACGCTCGCTGCGGCGGGCCGTTAAATGGTTCAAGGATAACTGGTGACCACAATATCCACGCGCAAAGGGCGAAATGCCGCTGAAATCGGGGGTTTGACCCCCAGATTTCGTGGTTTGGCACAGTTTTTCTCGTGACCTTTGCGGTTCTTGTGGATAGAATCGGGGATAAGTCGGCCTTTCGCAGGGGAATTTTGCGGAAAGGACCGGTAAACAGGCGGCGGACAAAGGGACAGGCAAACCCATGGCACTCAATTTGACGATGACTTCGGAGCGTGAAGAGCTGAAGCCGCGCATCACCGTGTTCGGTGTGGGCGGCGCGGGCGGCAACGCGGTGAACAACATGATCGACAAGGCGCTGGAAGGCGTCGAGTTCGTCGTGGCGAACACCGACGCGCAGGCCCTGCAGCAAAGCCGGGCAGGATCGCGCATCCAGATGGGTGTCAAGGCGACGGAAGGTCTGGGCGCAGGCGCCCGGCCGTCGGTTGGGGCAGCGGCGGCGGAAGAGACGATCGAAGAAATCGTCGACCACCTCGCAGGCGCTCACATGTGCTTCATCACGGCGGGCATGGGCGGGGGCACCGGCACCGGGGCCGCGCCGATCATCGCGCAGGCCGCGCGGGAGCTGGGCGTGCTGACCGTCGGCGTCGTGACCAAGCCGTTCCAGTTCGAAGGCGGCAAGCGGATGCGGCAGGCCGAGGAGGGCATCGAGGCCCTGCAGAAGGTCGTCGACACGCTGATCATCATTCCGAACCAGAACCTGTTCCGTCTGGCGAATGAACGCACGACTTTCACCGAAGCTTTCGCGATGGCTGACGATGTCCTGTATCAGGGCGTCAAGGGCGTGACCGACCTGATGGTCCGTCCGGGCCTCATCAACCTCGACTTCGCCGACGTCCGCGCCGTGATGGACGAAATGGGCAAGGCGATGATGGGAACGGGCGAGGCGTCGGGCGAAGATCGCGCGGTGCAGGCGGCGGAGAAGGCGATTGCCAACCCGCTGCTGGACGAGATCAGCCTGAACGGGGCCAAGGGTGTGTTGATCAACATCACCGGCGGCCATGACCTGACGCTGTTCGAGTTGGACGAAGCGGCGAACATCATCCGCGAGAAGGTGGACCCGGAAGCCAACATCATCGTGGGGTCCACGCTGGATACCGCGATGGAAGGCCGCATCCGCGTGTCGGTCGTTGCCACTGGCATCGATGCCTCGGCTGCGAACAAGGCCGAGCCTCCGGTCGCGCGCCGGTCGATGGGTGCGCCCCTGACGCTGTCGCCGACGCACCACACCGAAGCACCTCGCGCTGCGGCCCCGGTCCATGTTCCGGCCCCGGAGCCGGTGATGGAAGAGCGGATGGCCTTCGAGGACGAAGTCGAGACGGTCGCAGATGCCGCCTTCGACGCGGCGGCTTCGAAAGCCGACATGGATCACGATGACCTGAGCTTGGCCGACGACCTGCCGCCCCCGGCCTATCGCCCGCAGCCCGCGGCACAGCCGGTGCTGGTCCGGTCGACCCCGGCCGCGATCGAAGCCGACCCGACCGAGTTCGTGGCGCCCCGTCCGCGCGTGGCCGGTCAGCCCTCGCCCGAGGCGCTGGCGCGGCTGCAGGCGGCGGTCAGCCGTCCTGGCAGTGCTGCGACGAAGTTCACCCGGCCGACCCCGGTCGCTGCCCCGACGCCCGCGGCCCCTGCTGCCGCTGCGTCGAAGCCGCGCTTTGGCATCGGCTCGCTGATCAACCGGATGGCCGGTCACCTGGAGGCTGGAAGCCCGACCGCTCCTGCCGGGCGCACCCAGCCGCCGGTGACCTCTTACGACGATGATCATGACATGGGCTCGGACCAAGACCGGATCGAGATTCCTGCCTTCCTGCGCCGCCAGGCAAACTGAAAAGAACGCGGCAAGACTGTTGAAACTGGCCCGGGAAACCGGGCCTTTTCCTTTTATAGGCAAAGGCTTGCCGGATGTTTCAAGCCTGTCACATACCGTCACAAAGAGTGAGTTGAGATCGCGCGACTTAACGAATAGCTAACGTTCAACCGGAAACAGGCACTGAACCTGGACGGCATGAGGTTGAGCGAGACGTGCAGAACACCCTGAAATCCCCTGCGACCTTCACTGGTTTCGGCCTGCATGGCGGCCAGCCGGTGCGTATGGTCGTGCGCCCTGCGCGCGCGGATCACGGGGTCAGGTTCCGCCGCACCGACGTTGCCGACCGCGATCCGATTGTCCTGGCGCGATGGGATGTCGTGACGCCGTCCCGGCTGTGCACGGTGATCGAGAATGCCGATGGCGTCTCGGTGTCCACGATCGAACATATAATGGCGGCGCTGGCGGGCTTTGCCGTCCACAACGCGCTGATCGAGATCGACGGGCCGGAAGTGCCGATCCTTGACGGGTCGGCAATTCCGTTCATCGCGGGCTTCATGGCCGCAGGACTGGAAGACCAGGATCTGCCGGTCCGCGCGGTCCGTGTGCTGCGGTCGGTCGAAGTGCGCGACGGCGAGGCCGTGGCCCGTCTGGAACCGGCAGACATGCTGGAGATCGATTTCCGCATTGATTTCGAGGACGAGGCGATCGGCGTTCAGGAGCGCCGGTTGAACATGGCCAATGGCGCCTTCGTCCGTGAGTTGTCGGACAGCCGCACCTTCTGCCGCCAGTCGGATGTCGACGCGATGCGCGCGAAGGGTCTGGCCTTGGGCGGCACGCTGGAAAACGCGGTGGTCTTTGATGGCGACCAGGTGCTGTCGCCAGGCGGCCTGCGCCACGCGGACGAACCGGTACGGCACAAGATGCTGGACGCGGTGGGCGATCTGGCGCTGGCGGGCGGGCCGATCCTGGGCCGCTATGTGGCCGAGCGCGCGGGTCATGCGCTGACGAACCGGCTTTTGCGGGCGCTGTTTGCCGACCCCGATGCCTATGAAATCGTCGACTGCGGGCCGCGCACTCTGGGCAAGTTGCCGGGTGTCGGTGTGCATGCGGGTGATTTGCCCGCGCGCAACGGGTCCAACTGAACCTTCACAAAGTCATGAAAGGCGTTTTGCGCCCCGGATTTTTCTGTGCTAGGACGGGCCAAACATAGGGCGAACCGCCCGGGCTGCAGGTTGGGTAGGCGAAGAATGTCAGGCAGAAGGCCCGGCGCAGGGTTCCTAAAGACGGCGCTTCTGGTTGCAGTGCTGACCGGCTGTGCGGGCGCTTCTCAGGAACGCGCACTCGATACCTATACGGCGGAAGAAATCTACAAGAAGGGCGAGCTGGAGCTTGAAACCGGCAAGAGGCCCAAGGACGCGCTGATCTACTTCCAGGAAGTCGAACGGCTATATCCCTATACCGAATTCGCCAAGCGCGCCCTGATCATGCAGGCGTTCACGCATCATAAGGCCAAGGACTACCCCGAAGCCCGTGACGCGGCGCAGCGGTTCCTGGATTTCTATCCGGGCGACGAGGATGCGCCCTATGCGCTGTATCTGATGGCGCTGTCCTATTACGACCAGATCGACGACGTGGGACGGGACCAGGGCATCACCTTCCAGGCCCTGACCGGCATGCGCGACGTGATCGAAACCTATCCCGACAGCGAATATGCCCGGTCGGCGATCCTGAAGTTCGAACTGGCCTTCGACCAGCTGGCGGCGAAGGAAATGGAAGTCGGGCGCTATTACCTGAAGCGCAAGCACTATGCGGCGGCGATCAACCGGTTCCGGACCGTCGTGGCGGATTTCCAGACCACGACCCATACGGCCGAGGCGCTGCACCGTCTGACGGAAAGCTATCTGGCGCTTGGCCTGACCGATGAAGCGCAGACCTCGGCGGCAATTCTGGGCTACAACTACCAGGCCTCGCCGTTCTACGACGACAGCTTCCGCCTGCTGAAGGGCAAGGGCCTGTCCCCGGAAGCCAAGGGCGAAGGCTGGCTGCGCACGATCTATCGCCAGATGGTGAAGGGCGAGTGGTTGTAGGGATGGTGCGCAAGGACTGCGCACCCTACGGGCCGTTCCATGCTGCGTAGCCTGGATATCCGGGATGTCCTGATCATCGACCGGCTGAGCCTCGATCTCGGTCCGGGTCTGAACGTGCTGACCGGCGAGACCGGGGCGGGCAAATCCATTCTGCTGGATGCTTTGGGGTTCGTGCTTGGCTGGCGCGGGCGGGCCGAGCTTGTGCGGCAAGGCGCTGCACAGGGCGAGGTGACGGCGGTCTTCGATCTGGCCCCGGGCCATGCGGCGCGGGCTGTGTTGCAGGAGGCCGGGATCGAGGCCGAGGATGAGCTGATCCTGCGCCGAGTGAATGCGGCGGACGGGCGCAAGACGGCCTGGGTGAATGATCGTCGCGTCTCGGGTGAAGTGCTGCGCGATCTGTCCGATCATCTGGTGGAACTGCATGGCCAGCACGACGACCGGGGGCTTCTGAACCCGCGCGGCCATCGGGCGCTGCTGGATGCCTTTGCGGGGCTGGATCTGAGCGCTGCGCGGGCGGCATGGGCTGCGCAACGGTCCGCAAGGGCGGCTTTGGCCGAAGCAGAGGGCGCGCTGGCGCGGGCAGCGGCGGAAGAGGAGTTCCTGCGCCATGCGGTGGCCGAACTCGACAAGCTTGATCCGCAGCCTGGCGAGGACGAGGCGCTGGACGCCCGGCGTCGGCTGATGCAGGGGGCAGGCCGCATTCGCGAAGATGTGGCCAAGGCCCTGATGGCGCTGTCCGAGGAGGGCGCCGAGGGCCGGATGCGGGATGCCTTGCGCTGGCTTGACGGGGCTGCCGAGCGGGCCGAGGGCCGGCTTGACGCGCCGATGGAGGCTTTGAACCGCGCGCTGATCGAACTTGGCGAGGCGCAGGGCGGGGTCGAACGCACGCTGGAGGCGCTGGACTTCGACCCCGGAGAGCTGGAGCGGGTCGAGGAGCGGCTGTTCGCGATCCGGGCGCTGGCGCGGAAGCATGGGGTGCTGCCGGACGATCTGGGCGGCTTTGCCGATGGCCTGCGGGCCAGGTTGGCGGCCATTGATGGTGGGGCGGCCGGTCTGGCCAAGCTGGGCAAGGCGGTAGCCGAGGCCGAGGCGGGCTATGCGGCCGAGGCGACGCGGGTCACCAAGGCGCGTGTCGCGGCGGCGAAGCGGCTGGACGCGGCGATGGCGGCAGAGCTTGCGCCGCTGAAGATGGAGCGCGCGGTCTTTGCGACCGAAGTGACAGGTGGCGAGCCGGGGCCGGACGGGGTGGACGCCGTGACGTTCACGGTCGCGACCAATCCGGGTGCTCCGTCAGGGCCTTTGAACCGGATTGCGTCGGGCGGGGAACTCAGCCGGTTCCTCTTGGCGCTGAAGGTCTGTCTGACGGGGGACAGTCCCGGCCTGACGCTGATCTTCGACGAGATCGACCGTGGCGTCGGCGGGGCGACGGCGGATGCGGTGGGGCGGCGGTTGAAGGCCTTGGCCACGGGCGCGCAGGTGCTGGTGGTGACGCATTCGCCGCAGGTGGCCGCGTTCGGCGCGCAGCACTGGCGGGTGGAAAAGCGGGTGGCCGGGGGACAGACTCTGTCCACGGTCACTGGCCTCGCGCCTGCGGACCGGGTCGAGGAGATCGCCCGGATGTTGGCGGGCGATACGGTGACCGAGGCCGCGCGGGCGGCAGCGCGGGCGCTGCTGGCGGGTTAGGCGTCCTGCCTAAAGTCGCGGCGGAACTATGGCGACCTATGCGCCATGCGCATGGCGGCACTTCGCAGTCGACTCTTCAATGCTGCGCCGCGGCGTCCTATCTTCAAGCCAAGAAGAAAGGACACCATCATGTTCAACCTGTTCAAATCGCTGGCCTCTGGCAAAGTGTTCCCCCGTCTTGCGGATCTTGAGCGCGACTACCTGAACGCTTCGGTGTCGCGGATTGACCTCGAGCGCCGCCAGCGCGAGGTCGAAAACGGGCTGTTCCGCCGCTCGAGCTTTGATCTCTGATCAACTCTGACCCGGGACAACCTTGCCCGGGTTCATCAGGCCCAGGGGGTCGAGGGCGCGCTTGATCGTGCCCATCACCTCCCAGGCGGGCCCATGTTCGGCGGCCATGTGGGGCAGTTTGCCAAAGCCCACGCCGTGCTCGCCGGTGATCGTGCCGCCAAGGCGAAGCGACCGTTCCGCCATCCGCGCCGCGAGACCCTTGGCCGTCGCGATCTCGGCAGGAACGGCGGGATCGACCATCAGGATCGCGTGGAAATTGCCGTCGCCGACATGGCCGAGGATCGGACCCGGAATACCGGACGCGGCGATGTCGGCGCGGGTTTCCTCGACCGCTTGCGCCAGCTGCGAGATCGGCACGCAGACGTCGGTGACGACGGCCTTCGCGCCTGGGCGCGAGGCGAGGATGGCCCGATAGGCGCTGTGCCGCGCGGCCCAAAGGCGCGTGCGGTCTTCCTGGCGTTCCGCCCAGTCCAGCCCCTCGGCCCCGAACTCGGCCGCGAGATCGCGGAACCGGCGGACGTCTTCGGCCAGACCCTCGGGATGGCCATGGAATTCGACCAAAAGCTGCGGTGCGGGCGGGAGCGTGAGGCGGGAATAGGCGTTGCAGGCCACCACCGTCTCGGCATCGAGAAACTCGATCCGGGCCGGGGTCAGGCCCATCTGCATCGTCGCAATGACGCAATCGACCGCAGCGCCCACTGATGGAAAGGCCGCCACGGCTGTCATTACCGCCTCGGGCTGGCCGTGCAGTTTGAGCGTCAACTCGGTGATCAGGCCCAGCGTGCCCTCGGACCCCACGAAAAGCGCCGTCAGGTCATAGCCCGCCGCCGACTTTGGTGCCCCTGTCCCGGTCTGGATCACCTCGCCCCCCGCCAGCACCACCTGAAGCCCGCGGACGTTGTCGCGCATCGTGCCGTAGCGGACGGCAGTCGTCCCCGACGCCCGAGTCGCGGCCATTCCGCCCAATGTGGCGTTGGCGCCGGGATCGACCGGGAACATCAGGCCGGAGGTGCGCAGTTCGGTGTTCAGCGCCTCACGCGTGATGCCGGGCTGTACCCGGACAAGCCGGTCTTCGGGCCGGACCTCAAGCACGGCCGCCATGTCGCGGAAATCCACCACCACGCCGCCCCGGACCGCCAGCGCGTGACCCTCCAGCGAGGTGCCCGCCCCCCAAGCGATCAGCGGCACGCGGTGCGCCGTTGACCAGCGGGCCAGCGCCGCGACATCTTCGGTCGACCGCGGAAAGACCACAGCGTCGGGCAGGCCAGCGGTGACAAGGCTTTCGCTTTGGCCGTGTTCGGACAGGATGGCGGGTGCGACGGACATCCGGTCGCCCGTCAGCGTGCGAAGGTCCGAAAGGGCAGGATCGGTCAGCATGGCACCAGCCTATCCCGTTCTTGACGCGGCGCAAGCTCTGGCCCTTGCCCGCGCTTTCGGCTATCAGGCGCGCATTCAAGCCAAGGGAGTCGCCCCGATGAAAGCCGCTGTCGTCACCTTTCCCGGGTCGAACTGCGACCGCGACCTTGCGGTGGCCTTCGAGGGCGCAGGGTTCGAGGTGGCGCGGGTCTGGCACAAGGACACCGACCTGCCCGCGGGCGTGGACGTGGTCGGGGTCCCCGGAGGGTTTTCGTTCGGGGATTACCTGCGCTGCGGGGCAATTGCCGCCCAGTCGCCGATCAGCGCTGCGATCCGCGCGCATGCCGTCAAGGGCGGCTATGTGCTGGGCATCTGCAACGGGTTCCAGGTCATCACCGAGATGGGCCTGCTGCCCGGCGTGCTGATGCGCAATGCCACGCTAAAATTCGTTTGCCGCACCGTGACGCTGAAAGTGACCACCACGCAGTCCGACTTTACCAGCGCCTATGCCAAGGGGCAGGAGATCCGGATTCCAATCGCCCATCACGATGGCAATTACACCATCGATGCCGAAGGGCTGGCCCGGCTGAAGGCCGAGGACCGCATTGCCCTGACCTATGCCGAAAACCCCAATGGCAGCATGGCCGACATCGCCGGGGTGCTGTCGGAAAACCGCCGTGTGCTGGGGATGATGCCACATCCGGAACGGGCAACCGAAGCCGCGCTTGGCAGCACGGATGGCCGGGGCATGTTCGCCTCGTTGATGCGCGGGATGGCGCTGGCCTGAGCCCCATCGGCTTGAGGCCACTCGGGGTGGGGCCTACTCTGCCCACATGACCGCCAGCGATCCAATGACACCCTCTCCCTCGACGCCGGGCCTGCCCTGGCGCGCGAAGCTGGCTGTCGTGCTGCTGGTCATTCTGGCGGTCGTGGTTGTGCTGGTGTCGAACCGGCTGCTGACGGACCGCTACACCGCGGACACCCGCAGCAGGGCCGAAGTGCGGCTGGCGCTGTACACCGGCAACCTGATGGCCGAGCTGCAGCGGACTTCGGTGGTGCCGCTGCTCTTGGCGGGCGACCCGGATCTGGTCACGGCGCTGAAGGCCGGGAACTTCTCTGGCACCTCGGCCAAACTGATCGCGCTGCAGAGTGAGCTTGGGGTTGCCTCGATCCGGCTGGTCGATGCGGACGGGCGCGTTGTGGGGGCGACGAACCGCAACGTGCTGGGCACGAACCACCGCAACGCGACCTATTTCGTCGAGGCGCAGCGGGCGAAGGACACGATCTTTTCGGCTGTCAAACGCGACGCGGGCGGCTTTGACTTCCTGTATTCCCGGGCCGTGATGGGTGACACCAAACCGCTTGGGGTGATCCTCGTCTCGGTCGACCTGATGAAATACGAACGGGCCTGGGCGGGCCTGCAGGACGCGATCATGGTCACCGACAGCGAAGGGACGGTGATGCTTGCGACCGAACCGCGGTGGCGGGGCCTTCCCTCCGGCGAGGCTTTGGCGCTGCGCGATCCGCCCTCGGCGATTGCCCGGGCGCTGCGGGCGACGGCGGAGTGGACGCAGGACCCGCCGGACGCCTATGTCAGGGGCGAAGCGGTGATGCGGACCGAGGCGCGGGTTCCGTTCCGGGGCTGGAAGATCGCCACCTTCACCGCCTACGGGTCGGTGCGCGAGCAGGTGAATGGCATCCTGGCGCTGGAGATCATGGGGTTTGCCATCCTGATGGCCTTCACCTTCTACCTTCTGTCGCGCCGCGCCTGGTCGCGGTCGGTGTCGTTCCAGCGGGAATCGGCGGAACTGCGGCTGTTGAACGCGCGGTTGCAGCGGGCGATTGCGGAACGCGAGAAGGTCAAGAAGGACCTTGAGGTTGCCGAGTTGACGCTGGCGCAGTCGTCGAAACTGGCGGCCTTGGGTGAGATGTCGGCTGCTGTCAGCCACGAGCTGAATCAGCCGCTTGCCGCGATGAAGACGTATCTCGCAGGGGCTCGGCTGTTGCTTCAGCGCAAACGGCTGGATGAGGCGTTGTCGTCGTTCCAGCGCGTGGACGATCTGATCGAACGGATGGGCGCGATCACGCGGCAGTTGAAGTCTTACGCGAGGAAGGGCGGAGAAGCCTTTGAAGAGGTTGATCTGCGCGCCTGTGTGTCTTCGGCGCTGGCGATGATGGAGCCTCAGCTTAAGGCTCGGGTCGTGAAGATCAGCCGGGGCATGCCGCGGCAGGCGGTGATGGTGATGGCCGACCGGCTGCGGCTGGAGCAGGTGATCATCAACCTGCTGCGCAATGCGCTGGATGCGACCAAGGACAACAAGGACCCGCAGATCGACATCCTTCTGTCGGCGGGCGAAACCGCGACCCTTACGGTGCGCGACAATGGCCACGGGATCACCGATCTCGAGAACCTGTTCGAACCCTTCTACACGACGAAGAAACCCGGCGAGGGTGTGGGGCTTGGCCTTGCGATCTCGTCCGGGATTGTCACGGACCTTGGCGGTCGCCTGACCGCCCGGAACGGCGACGGGGGCGGGGCGGTGTTCGAGATGCAGTTGCCGATCCTTGGCAACAAACAGGAAGCAGCAGAATGAAGAGGACCACATGGCCCGCGCAATGAAAGTGGCGATCGTCGATGACGAAGCTGACATGCGGCAGTCGATCAGCCAGTGGCTGGCTCTGTCGGGGTTCGACACCGAGACCTACGCCAGCGCCGAGGAGGCGCTGAAGGTGATCGGGCCGGATTTCCAGGGCGTCGTGGTCAGCGACATCAAGATGCCGGGAATGGACGGCATGGCGCTGTTGAAGCGGTTGATGGGGCAGGATTCGGGGCTGCCGGTCATCATGATCACCGGCCACGGCGACGTGCCGATGGCGGTCGAGGCGATGCGGGTGGGGGCGTTCGACTTTCTGGAGAAGCCCTTCAACCCCGACCGGATGACCGAGCTTGCCAAGCGCGCGACCCAGGCCCGGCGGATGACGCTGGACAACCGCGCCTTGCGGAAAGAGCTGTCGGATGGATCGACCATCATCAAGAAGCTGATCGGGTCCTCCACCGCGATGGACCGGCTGCGCGAGGATATTCTGGACCTCGGGCAGGCCGACAGCCACGTCCTGATCGACGGCGAAACGGGGACGGGCAAGACCCTGGTCGCCCATGCGCTGCATGCGGTAGGGCCGCGGGGGGCGAAGAAGTTCGTCGCGATTTCCTGCGCGGCCTGGTCCGAGGACAAGCTGGCAGCACGGCTGTTCGGCCCGGCCGAGGATGGGGCCCTGCCGCTGGTCGAAGAGGCCCGGGGCGGGACCCTGTGTCTCGAGGACATCGAAGCGATGCCGAGCGCAATGCAGGCGCGGCTTCTGACCTTCATCAACGACCAGGGTCTGCCGCCGGAAACCCGGATCATCGCGATCTGCAACAGCCATGCCCCCGACACGACGCTTGAACAGACGCTGCGGCCGGACCTGTTCTACCGGCTGGGGGCGATGACGATCCTGTTGCCGCCCTTGCGGACGCGGGGGGAGGATATCCTGCAGCTGTTCACCCGGTTGTCCGAGCAGTTCGCCGAGGAATACGGCTGTGAAGCGCCGCAGGTGACAGCACAGGAAGCGGCGCAGCTGTTGCAGGCGCCCTGGCCCGGGAACGTGCGGCAGTTGGTGAACATCGCCGAGCGGGCGGTCCTGCAGAACCGGCGGGGGTCGGGATCGATTGCGTCGCTCCTCATGGCGGAGAACGAGGCTTCGGGGCCGGCGCTGACCACGGAAGGCAAGCCGTTGAAGGACTATGTCGAGGCCTTCGAGCGGATGCTGATCGACAACACGATGCGGCGGCACAAGGGGTCGATCGTGGCGGTGATGGAAGAGCTTTGCCTGCCCCGGCGGACCCTGAACGAGAAGATGGCCAAGTACGGGCTGAGCCGCGGGGAGTACGTCTGAGGACGGTTGTCCACGCTGGACGGAGGTCAAAGATATCTGAAATCAAAGGGTTGCCTGTGGTCGGTAACGGTCCGGTAACCTTTCCGGCCAGAGCCTGACTGCCTGGCATCCCCAGTCTTTGGCCTTGCGGCTTCGGCGTGCGGGACGGCGCTTGGTCTTCGGGCGGAGCGTGTGGCTTCGCCTAAGGGCCTCCGGCGGGGATACTTGGCGAAGGGAAAGCCGGGAAGTGGGCCTGCGTTGAGGGCGGGGGGTCCTGACTTGTCCTGTGGTGTGCGACGTGGCTTTCTGGGGCACGGCGACGATTAGCGAGACGGGGCAGGGAATGCGGCAGCTCAGGTGGTACGGAGCGGTTCTGACGATCCTTGGAGTAATGATCCCCTTTCCCGCCGCAGCGGAATGCCTGGGGTCCTGCATGGACGGGCTGGTGGCGACGCTGGTGTCGATGCTGGTCTATGGGGTGATCGGCATTGTCCTTCTGGTCATGCTGATCCGGGCCAAGTGGCGGCGAGCGGGGCTTTGGTCGCTGGGTGCCCTCGCAGTGCTGGCGCTGGGGGTGCCGCTGGTCAGTCAGGCCTGGGTCGGCTGGACTCTGCGCGGCGTTGAGGCGCTGGAAGTCGTAGGAACACCGCCGTCGATGGCGGAGCGCATGCCCTTGCTGATCACGCCGGACGAGACCTGCCAATATTCTGCTTGCGAAGCGGTAGTGTTGGGTCGGGGCGCGGCCGGGCTCCATGTGGTCGCAAAGTCGGCGCTGGACGGGCTGGACCTGACGGAAGCGACAGCGATTGCGGACTTGCCCTTGGAATTCTGGGCTGGCCTCGGGGGGGCCGACGGGCAGCCTGTGCGACGGTATCTGACGCCGGACGAACGCATGTCGGTGGCCGCGGAGGTGGACTATCTGATCATCACCAACCGGCCCTACCATGTGTCCGAGCCGGGTCCACTGGAAGCTGCCCTGCGGCAGAACCTGGCTTTTGAAGGTCTGGCGTCGGGCGCGGCGGTCCGGTTGCTTCTGGCCCCTGTTCCACCGGCTGGGGGCAGTCTTGCGATGGCCGAACTCAGCCCCGATGTTCTGGACCTGACGCTGACGGACCGGGCCCTGGCAATTCCGCTTGCCCCGAAGAACACGACGGCTGCGGGAAATGGGGTTGTCGGGCTGGACGTGGCGGTGCGGGCGATCTGCCCGAATGAGACCGAGGCGGGTCTTCATCTGTGCCAATCGCTTCTGGAACGGTGATCCGGACCGCTGCCCCGACCGCGACAGGACGGTAACGGCTTTGCGAAATTGACCATTGCCCTTGGTTGTCCTTTGCCGTTAGGGTCGCCTGAAGGCAGATTTTCTGCCCGAAGAATTCTCTCCCCTTTCGCCCGGATGCAGTGACTTGCGTCCCGTTCGGGGAGGCGGATCGGTCGCAAGGCCGTGCATATTGCCCGCAAGTCCTTGGATTTGTTGGCTTTCAGAGGTGAAGGGCCGAACGGCCCTTCAGACGTAACCGCGATGAGACGCGCGAGCACATACCGCACGGAAGACGTCTGCCCCTTGGGCCGGACAACCGTGTTTGCGCCCGCCGCCCGCGCCCAGACAAGCCGCCCCGTCCCCATTCGATTGCCCGCTGGTCCGCCAGGGAGCCTGATGCGCGCGGGGTGCATTGGAACAAAATGGCCAAAAAGATGCTTATCGATGCCACCCACTCCGAGGAAACTCGGGTGGTCGTGGTCGACGGAAACAAGGTCGAAGAATTCGACTTCGAGACCGTAAACAAACGCCAGCTTGCCGGAAATATCTACCTAGCCAAAGTGACGCGGGTTGAACCGTCGCTGCAGGCGGCTTTCGTGGAATACGGCGGCAACCGGCACGGGTTTCTGGCCTTTGCCGAGATTCACCCGGATTACTACCAGATCCCGGTCGCCGACCGTAAGGCGCTGATCGAGGAAGAGCGGGCAATGGCCCGCGCGGAAGAGGAAGAGGACAATCGCCGGTCGCGGCGTCGTCCTCAGCGCCCGGCGGCAAAAGCCGAACAGGTCAAGACCGACGATGCCGTGGCCGAAGGGCCGACGGGCATGGATGTCGTGGATCTAGACGAGGACGAAACCTCGGACGGGCCGCTGGTCGAGACGGCAGCTGCGGCAGCTAGCGCGCCAGAGCACGACCACGCCCATGATCACGCTGACCACGATCATCACCACGATGGGGCGGACAACGGCAATGGCGATCGCTATCGCGCGGTCGATCATGCCAGCGACACCGATGACGAGATCGAATCGGTCGCGGAAGAGGATGTGTCCGAAGAAATCAGCGCGCCGCGTCGTCCGCGGGCCCGGCGCTACAAGATCCAGGAAGTCGTCAAGGTCCGGCAGATCATGCTGGTCCAGGTCGTCAAGGAAGAGCGCGGCAACAAGGGTGCGGCGCTGACCACGTACCTCTCGCTGGCGGGCCGCTATTGCGTGCTGATGCCGAACACGGCGCGGGGCGGCGGGATTTCCCGCAAGATCACCAATGCCGTCGATAGGAAGAAGCTGAAGGAAATCGCGGGCGAGTTGTCGGTGCCGGAAGGTGCCGGTCTGATCGTCCGGACGGCAGGGGCCAAGCGCACCAAGCCGGAGATCAAGCGCGACTACGAATACCTGATGCGCCTTTGGGAGCAGATCCGCGAGCTGACGCTGAAGTCGATCGCTCCGGCCAAGATCTACGAGGAAGGCGATCTGATCAAACGGTCGATCCGCGATCTCTACAGCCGCGAGATCGACGAGGTGCTGGTCGAGGGCGAGGGCGGCTATCGCACCGCCAAGGACTTCATGCGGATGATCATGCCGAGCCACGCGAAGCAGGTGATCCGCTATACCGAGCCGACGCCCTTGTTCGCCAAGTACCAGGTCGAGGGCTATCTGGGCGGCATGTTCAACCCGGTCGTGCAGCTGAAATCCGGCGGCTACATCGTGATCGGCGTGACCGAAGCGCTGGTGGCGATCGACGTGAACTCGGGCCGGGCCACGAAGGAAGGGTCCATCGAGGAAACCGCGCTCAAGACCAACAGCGAGGCGGCCGAAGAGATCGCCCGGCAGCTGCGTCTGCGGGACCTTGCGGGCCTGATCGTCATCGACTTCATCGACATGGAAGAGCGGCGCAACAATGCGACGGTCGAGAAGCGCCTGAAGGACAAGCTGAAGACGGACCGCGCGCGGATCCAGGTTGGGCGGATTTCGGGCTTTGGCCTGTTGGAGATGAGCCGTCAGCGCTTGCGACCGGGGATGCTGGAATCGACGACCCAGCCCTGCCCGCATTGCCATGGCACGGGCCTTATTCGCAGCGATGACAGCATGGCGCTGACCGTGCTGCGGGCGCTGGAGGAAGAGGGGACGCGGAAGCGGTCGAAGGAGGTGCTGCTGAAAGCGCCTGTGGGGATCGTGAACTATCTCTTCAACGCGAAACGCGAGCATGTGGCGCTGATCGAGGCGCGCTATGGCATGGCGGTGCGGATCGAGGCGGACCCGATGATGGTCTCGCCGGATTATTCGATCGAGAAGTTCAAGACCGCGCTGCGGGCCGTGCCGGACACCCCGGTGGTGTCGGGCCATGCCGGGCTGATGGGCGCGCCGGTCGAGGAAGAGGAAGACGAGGACATCGTCGACGATCTGGTCGAGGAAGAGGTCGAAGAGGCAACCGAGGTTGCGGCAGCGGCAGCTCCGGCGGCTCCGGCTGCGGCGGGCGACGGCGATGGCCAGCCCGGACGGAAGAAGCGGCGGCGTCGGCGGCGTCGGCGGGGGGGCCAGCGTGAGGGCGGTGGTCCGGCGGGCGAGGATTCGGCGGAAGCCGGGGCCGAGGGTGACGACGACGAGGATGGCTCGGACGACGGCGAAGATGCCGGTGAGGTCGAAACGGTGGTCGTAGCCGAGGAGCCGAAGGCCAAGCCACGGCGCACGCGCAAGCCGCGCGGGGCCAAGGCCGAGGCGGCGGAAGCTGAGGTTGCCGTCGAGGCGGCTGTGGTCGCAGAACCGGTCGAGGAAGCGCCTGCCGAGCCGGTGGCCGAAGCGAAGCCTGCGCCGAAGAAGCGGGCGAGTCGGGCCAAGGCGGTGACAGCGGAGGCTGAGGCTCCGGTTGCGGAAGCGCCGGTTGCGGAAGCGCCGGTTGCGGAGGCTCCGGTGGCCGAGGCGCCGAAGCCGAAGGGACGGTCGCGGGCCAAGGCTCCGGCTGCTGTACCTGAGATGCCGGCACTTGCGCCCGATCCGGGGATGGCGGTGGCCGAGACGGTGGTCGCCGATCCGGGCGAAGCTGAGGCTGCGGCATCCGATCCGGATGAGCCGAACAAGCCGAAGCGCAAGGGTTGGTGGTCGCTGGGCCGCTGAGGCGGGTCAAAAGATACGGGACGGGCGGCTTCGGCCGCCCGTTTTCGTTCAGCCCCGGCGGATCAGGTGGAGTGTCACTGCGCCGTCCGGCCGGTTGCCGAGATAGGCGTGACCAGCCTCGGCGCAGAAGTGGGGCAGGTCGATCTCGGCCATCGCATCGGTGGCGCGGACACAAAGGACGGTGCCGGGGGCTAGCGACAGAAGCCGCTTGCGCGCGCGCAGCACCGGGAGGGGGCAGAGAAGCCCCTCGCAATCGATGATTTCATCCCAATCGGCCATCCACGGGGTGTAGCGGCGCCAAGCCCCCCGGGCAAGGTTTCAGACCTGCCACGGTGATGTGACGCCGCACCCCGGTGACGGACCGGGGGAAAGCGGTTATCTGGGTCAGGACATGTTCGGAATCGAGATCATCGACGCTGCCCTTCTGCCCGCGATGCTGGTCGCGCTGGTGGCAGGCGTCCTGTCTTTTCTGAGCCCTTGCGTCCTGCCAATCGTCCCGCCGTATCTGGCCTATATGGGCGGCATCTCGATGGGCGACATGCGGGACGGGGTGGACCGGCACCGAGTGATCCTGCCAGCGCTGTTCTTCGTCATGGGACTGTCGACGATCTTCCTGCTTCTGGGCTTCACCGCCTCGGCCTTCGGGAGCTTTGTCCTGGACAACCAGGTGTTGCTTGGGCGGATCTCGGGCCTGGTGATCATCGCCTTCGGGCTGCATTTCCTCGGCCTATACCGTATCCCGATCCTTGACCGGGAAATGCGGGTCAATGCCGGGGACCGGGGCGGATCGGCCTTTGGCGCCTATCTGCTGGGTCTGGCCTTCGCCTTTGGCTGGACGCCCTGCATCGGCCCGCAGCTGGGCGCGATCCTGTCGCTGGCCGCGCAGGAAGGCAGTATGGAGCGGGGGACGCTGCTGTTGGGCGTCTATGCGCTGGGGTTGGGACTGCCCTTCCTGCTCGCCGCGATTTTCATCGAGCATTCAATGGCCTTGATGTCGAAGCTGAAACGCCACATGAAGCTGATCGAGCGGCTGATGGGTGGGCTTCTGGTCATCGTGGGACTTGCGCTGGTGACCGGGGCCTTCACCGATTTCAGCTATTGGATGCTGGAGACCTACGACGTTCTGGGCCTGCCGCTACCGGGCTGATCGGGTGCGCAAGGCTTCCCTCTTCGACACCAGCCGTTAAGGTGGGGTCGGCAGAGTGGCGGGATGCGCGTGGACAGAACAGGCACAAGCGGGACGACAGCGGGCAGCTTCCGGCGGCATGTGCTGTACATTCCGGGCTATGACCCGTTTCCGCCGCGCCGCTATCGCGAACTTTACAGGACCGAAGGGGCCGCACAGGCGGCGATCTCGGGCTATGATCTGGCGATCAGGTCCCGCAGCGGCGAGACCTACGGCTGGTCCGTGACCGCAGAGGTCGAGGGTCGCCATGTCGAGACCGAGATCGAAGTGCTGGTCTGGTCGGACCTGGTGAAGGGGTCGATGGGTCGCGGGATCGCCGGGACCTTTCTGCAACTGGCAAAGACGGCCTGGGTCTATGCGACGTCTGGGGCCCTGCGGCGGCTTATCCGGTTGCGGAAAGGGCCGATGATTGCGGCGCTGTATCCGGCAGTCGCCCTAGTGCTGCAGGCACTGGTGGCGGCCTTGGTCGCGGGGCTGGCGCTGTGGTTGGGTTGGGGCCTGCCGTGGGGTCTGGGCTGGCTGCTGGCGCTTGGGCTTGGCTGGGCGGTGCTGGAAGGTTTCCGGCGGATCGACCATCGGCTTTTCGTCTATTACCTGATGCACGACTATGCCTTCACGACGGTTCAGGGCGGGGCCTATCCGCCGGTGCTTGAAGATCGGCTTGCCGTTTTTGGAGCGCGGGTGCGGGCGGCGCTGGCCAGTGGGGTGGACGAGGTGCTGGTGGTCGGCCATTCCTCGGGCGTGCATCTGGGGGTGTCGGTGCTGGCCGATCTGATCCGCGAGGGGGTGCCGACCGGCGCGGCGCTGGGGTTCCTGAGCCTGGGGCAGGCGGTGCCGATGGTGTCCTTCCTGCCGGGGGCGACGCGGCTGCGGGGCGACCTGGCCTATCTGTCCGCGCGGGATGAGCTGACCTGGGTCGATGTGACCGCCCCGGGCGATGGCTGTTCCTTTGCGCTGTGCGATCCGGTGGCGGTCAGCGGGGTTGCTCCGCCGGGCCAGCGCTGGCCGCTGGTGATCTCGGCGGCTTTCACCCAGACGCTGAGCCCCGAGCGATGGGAGGCGTTGCGGCGGCGGTATTTTCGGCTGCATTTCCAGTATCTTTGCGCGTTCGACCGGCCGGGGGACTACGACTATTTCCGCATCACGGCGGGGCCTTTGACATTGGCCGAGCGGTTCCGGGGGCGAAAGCCCTCGTCGAGCCGGATTGCCACGGCCCTGTCACCGTTTCGGGACGTGGCATGACCCCGCCCAAACCCGAACCGAGGGCCGACAAGGTGTCGCTGCTCGGGCACTTGCGGGCGTTCCGGCGCGACATCCTGTCGGCGCAGCCGGCGCGGTTGTACCGGGCCTGGATGGCCGAGTTCCGGACGCCGTTTTTCCGGAGCTACCTGTGCAACGATCCCGATCTGGTGCGGCTTGTGCTGGATGAGCGGCCCGGTGATTTCCCCAAGTCGGACCGGGTGACCGAGGGGTTGCGACCCTTGCTTGGGCGGTCGGTCTTTGTGACCAACGGCGAGGAGTGGTTGCACCAGCGGCGGATCATCGACCCGGCCTTTGAGGGCGGGCGAGTGAAGGAGGCGTTTCCGGCGATCTGGGCGGCTGCGGAGGCGGCGGTTGCGCGGATGGTGCCGGGCGAGGTGGAGGTAGAGCTGGCGGCCAGTCATGCGGCGGCGGATGTGATCTTTCGCACGCTGTTTTCGATCCCGATCGAGGACACGGTCGCGCAGGCGGTGTTCCATGAGTTCCGGGCTTATCAGCGGTCGGCGCCAATCCTGAATCTGGGGGCGTTTCTGCCCTTGCCTGCGTGGGTGCCGCGGTTGCACCGGGGGGCGACGAAGCGGTCGGCCAGGGTGATCCGGGGGTTGATCGAGCGGCTGACGGCGGACCGGGCGGCGGCGATTGTGGCGGGGACGGCGCCGGCGGACCTCGCGACGCGGATCATGACGACGCCGGACCCGGTGACGGGCGAGCGGTTCGGCACTGCGGAGATGGTCGATCAGGTGGCGATCTTCTTCCTGGCGGGACATGAGACCAGTGCTTCGGCGCTGGGCTGGGCGCTGTATCTGCTGGCGACGCATCCGGAGGCTCAGGACCGGTTGGCGGCGGAGGCGGCGGGGTTGCGGCCGGAGTTTGGGGTGGTCGGGTCGCTGCGGTTCACCCGCGACGTGTTCCGCGAGGCGCTGCGGCTGTATCCGCCGGTGCCGATGATGGTGCGCGAGACGGCGGGGCCGGAGGAGTTCCGCGGGCGTAAAGTGCGGAAGGGCGCGCAGGTGGTGATCAGCCCCTGGCATCTCCACCGGCACGAGCGGCTGTGGGAGCGGCCGGATGAGTTTGACCCCGACCGCTGGGCGGGGGAGGTGCCGCAGGGCGGGTATCTGCCGTTCTCGCG
>JBKDYO010000142.1:0-3717 GCA_046305855.1 Paracoccaceae bacterium | reverse complement strand
TTCCAGCCCCACGGTCATCGCGTCATGCCCTGCCTTCGGTTCTGGCACATAGGTGCGGAAAAGCCGGTCCCAAACCGACAGGGCAAAGCCGTAATTGCTGTCATGCTCCTCGCGGTGGATCGAATGGTGCACCCGGTGCATATCCGGCGTCACCAGCACCAGTCGCACCACCCGGTCCACAGGTCCCGGCAGCGCAAGGTTGGCGTGGTTGAAAAGCGCCGTCCCGCTGAGCAGGATCTCGAACACCAGCACCGCCAGCGCCGACGGACCCAGCAGGTAGACCAGCCCGATCTTCAGCCCCATCGAGGCCAGAATCTCGACCGGATGAAAGCGGAAGCCCGTCGTCACGTCCATGTCGCGGTCGGCATGGTGAACCCGGTGAAAGCGCCAGAACAAGGGCACCTTGTGCGTCACCAGATGCTGCACCCAGATCGCCAGGTCCAGGATCAGGACGGCCAGCACCAGTTCCAGCCAGCCCGGCCAGTCCACCCGGTTGAAGAGACCCCATCCCTGCGCCCCAGCGTCCAGCGCGGCACCGATGGCGAGTAGCGGCAGCAGGATCGCAAGTCCCCTCAGGGCAACCGAGTTCAAGACCGTGATCGTCACATTCGTCACCCAGCGACGCTGGCGCGACAGGCGGCGCGGGCGGCGCGGCAGCACCGCCTCAAGTCCAGCGAACAGAGCGAACAGCGACAGGAAGACCCCTAGCCGCCAAAGCAGTTCGTTTTCCATCCGGAACCCCCAAAGCCGAACCGCAACGTCAGGTCGGTGCAACGGCCAAGCCAGTTACGTCAGACTTAATGCCTTAGGCCTGCAATACAAATAGCAGAAGCGACAGCCGCGAGGACCACAGCAAATCTTGATGGCTAGATCACTGCGCGCCGCTCAGCGCCTTACATGCGGCTTTACCCGCGGCTCGGTGCTTCGGATCTGGCTCCCGGCCCCGTGGTCGGTGAACAGCTCCAACAGGCAGGCGTTCGGCACCTTGCCGTCCATGATCGTCACCGCCCGCGTCCCCTGCTCGATCGCCATCAGCGCGGTCTCGGTCTTGGGGATCATGCCCCCAGAGATCACACCATCTGCCGTCATCTGGCGGATCTCTTCCGGCGTGATCTGCGTCATCACCTGACCGCTGGCATCCTTCACCCCCGGCACATCCGTCAGGAGGAGAAGCCGGTCCGCCTGCAAGGCCCCTGCAATCGCCCCCGCCGCCGTATCGCCGTTCACGTTGAAGGTCTCGTTATCCTTCATCCCCGTCGCGACCGGAGCCACGACCGGGATAATTCCGGCCTGGTAGAGGTCGCGCAGCACCTGAACGTTCATCTCGACCGGGCGGCCGACATAGCCCAGTTCCGGATCATCGGCCTCGCAGACCATCAGGTCGTCGTCCTTGCCGGAAATCCCGACCGCCCGCCCGCCCGCATCCATGATCGCCTGCACGATCCGCTTGTTCACAAGGCCCGACAGGATCATCTCGACGACCTGCACCGTGGCCTTGTCCGTGACCCTCTTGCCGCGCACAAATTCGGATTTAATCCCAAGCTTTTCAAGCATCTCGTTGATCATCGGCCCGCCGCCGTGGACCACCACGGGATGCACGCCCACCTGCTTCATCAGCACGATATCGCGGGCGAATTCGGCCATCGCCGCGTCGTCGCCCATCGCGTTGCCGCCGAACTTCACGACGACAACAGCGCCCTCGAACCGCTGCAGATAGGGCAGCGCCTCGGACAACATCTTTGCGGTGGTGATGGCATCTTGCATGGTCAGGGTCTGCTGCTTCATTGCGGCCTCCGTGTCATTGGCCGCATAAGGCTTTTCCGCCCCCCTGCCAAGTCTTGCGTTCCCCACGGCCAAGCGTAGCCTGTGACACCGAAGGAGACCGCAAATGTCCGAACAGAAGACCCTCGTCCTGACCGGAGCAAGCAGAGGGATCGGCCACGCCACCGTCAAGCGGTTTTCGGCCGAGGGGTGGCGGGTCCTCACCTGCTCGCGCCAGCCCTTCGACCCGCGCTGCCCCTGGCCGGGGGGCGAGGAAAACCATATCGAGATCGACCTCGCCGATCCCAACAAGACCATCGCCGCGATCGAGACGATCAAAGGGAAGGTCGGCGGGCGCATCCATGCCCTTGTAAACAATGCCGGAATCAGCCCAAAGGGCCCGGGGGGCGCGCGCTTGAACACCATGACCACCGACCTGCGGACCTGGGGCCATGTGTTCCACGTCAACTTCTTCGCCCCCGTGATCCTGGCCCGCGGCCTGAAGGATGAGCTGACCGCGACCAAAGGCTCCATCGTCAACGTGACCTCCATCGCCGGGGTCCGCGTCCACCCCTTTGCGGGCGCGGCCTATGCCACTTCCAAAGCCGCCCTTGCGGCACTGACCCGGGAAATGGCCCATGATTTCGGGCCCTTGGGCGTCCGCGTCAACGCCATCGCTCCGGGAGAAGTGGAAACCGCGATCCTCTCGCCCGGCACCGACAAGATCGTCGAACAACTGCCGATGCGCCGCCTCGGCCAGCCCAAGGAAGTTGCCGACGCGATCTGGTTCCTGTGCTCGGACCAGTCCAGCTACATCTCCGGCGCCGAGATCGAGGTCAACGGCGCGCAGCACGTCTGACCTTTGCCCTTCGCGGCCGGCTCTGGCATAAGGGCCTATCCCGAAAGGTCCGGCCATGCTTGACGACACCGACGACGACATCCACCCGCTGTTCTACGGCGCCCCCAAGGGGCTGGAGTTCCGCAAGCTCCGCAAACGCCTTGTGCAGCAGGTGCGCGAGGCGATCGACACCTACGGCATGGCGAAACCCGGCGACCGCTGGCTGGTCTGCCTGTCGGGTGGCAAGGACAGCTACACGCTGCTGGCCATCCTGCACGAGCTGAAGTGGCGGGGCCTTCTCCCGGTGGACCTTCTGGCCTGCAACCTGGATCAGGGTCAGCCGAATTTCCCCGCGACCGTCCTGCCCGAGTTCCTGACGAAGATGGGCGTGCCGCACCGTATCGAGTATCAGGACACCTATTCGGTGGTGATCGACAAGATCAAACCCGGCGGGACAATGTGTTCGCTATGTTCACGGCTAAGGCGCGGAAATCTCTACCGTATCGCACGCGAAGAGGGGTGTTCGACCGTCGTCCTCGGCCACCACCGCGACGACATCCTGGAAACCTTCTTCATGAACCTCTTCCACGGCGGACGTCTCGCCTCGATGCCGCCGCGGCTTCTGAACGAGGACGGCGACCTTTTCGTCGCCCGCCCGCTGGCCTTCGTCTCGGAAGAAGACTGCGGCAAGTTCGCCAGCGCGATGGGCTACCCCATCATCCCCTGCGACCTCTGTGGCAGTCAGGAAGGCCTGCAGCGTGCCCAGGTCAAAAAGCTCCTGGACGACTGGGAGGCCCGCACCCCCGGCCGCCGGCAGGTGATGTTCCGGTCGCTGATGAACGTTCGCCCGTCTCATCTCGCGGACCCGGCGCTGTTTGACTTTGCCGGGCTCACTGCCGCTCTGGCAGATGACGAAAATTCTACGCAACTTTCGGCTGAGCGTTAAGGAACTGATCAGGAACATCCGCCTAGCCTGACCCCGATCCGCGGGTGATTTGCCCGCCAGAACGGGGGCACCTTGCATGACATTCGCGCTGCGGCAGCTGGCGAACCATCCCTGGCATTTCCTCGCTCTTGCGCCGCTTGTGGCGCTTTCTGCCTTCTGGGTCGGGGGGGAA
>JBKDYO010000141.1:0-12948 GCA_046305855.1 Paracoccaceae bacterium | reverse complement strand
CTATATGACGGCGATGCAGAACCCGCCCTATCATCTGCCCCTGCCCGAGTTGATCCCATTTGCACAAGCAATTCAGCCTGCGGTCAGCATTGCCGGTCAACTTCTGTGGATGGAGCGCGCTGCCGAAGGTGCCTTGAGGATTTGCCGCTCCGCAGTCGAGGTGCGGGATTGCATCGCATCAGGAACGATCGCCGCAATCATGCACATGGAGGGCGCCGAAGCGATCGACGAAAGCCTCGACTCCCTGCATCTTTTCCACACCATGGGCCTGCGGTCGCTTGGCCCGGTCTGGTCGCGGCCGACGATCTTCGGCAACGGTGTGCCCTTCGCCTATCCTTCAGGACCCGACACGGGGCTGGGCTTGACCGAGGCTGGCAAGCGGCTGGTGGCGGAATGCAACCGCCTGAGGATCATGCTGGACCTCAGCCACATGAACGAGGCCGGGTTCAACGATGTCGCGCGCCTGTCCGACGCGCCCTTGGTTGCCACGCATTCCAACGTGCATGCGCTTTGTCCGTCCAGCCGCAACCTGACCGACCGGCAGCTGGCGGTGATCCGCGACAGCGGCGGGATGGTGGGGCTGAACTTCTCGGTGTCGTTCCTGCGCCCTGATGGGCGCCAGATGGCGGACTCAGGCTGGGACCCGATCCTCCGGCATATGGACCATCTGCTCGACCGGCTTGGCGAGGATCACGTCGGTCTCGGATCGGATTTTGACGGCTGCACGACACCTGACGTCATCGGCGACGTGTCTGGCCTGCCGAAGCTGCTGCAAGCACTCTCTGACCATGGCTATGATCGCCCACTCTTGGAGAAGCTTGCTCATCGCAACTGGCTGGGGCTTTTGGACCGAACACTCTAGCCTGCGCTGTCCGACGAGTGCGAGCCAACCGGCGTCGACCGTACGCCAGCTTCAGGTCGGGCCGCGGGAAAGCCGTTCGACCTCATCGACGTGTTGAGAAGTCGAGAGATGAGCGGCACGTCGCAGAAACCGACAGCAATCAGCCCACCTTCTGGCTTTCTCTTGACAGGGCCCAAGGTCCCCTTTCGGGTTGCAGAAGTCGTCCCAAGTCTAGCGCCGCCAGACGACCGCGTTCTCGTGTCGCAAGATCAGTTGCTGCATGGATTCGAAGGACTGCACAACAAAGCCGGAAAACGCGGCGGCGGCCGGGTTCGTGGCGGGTCCAGGAATGCGCAGGATGCCCAGGTTGCGCTGTGGCTGAGGAATGTCAACGGGAAGGACGGCCAGGCGATTGTACCTGCGTTCGGCAAACCAGACCGAGAACGGAAGGATGGCAAGCGCATCGGTTTCGGACATGTAGTTGATGACTGACAGGAGCGATCCGCCCGAGTAGCGAATGTTCAAATCGACCGACCCCAGCGATGAGCGGATGGCAAAAAGGTCGGCCAGAAGTGGTGAGCCGGGCAGCGGAGCGATCCAAGGATAGTGCCCCAGATCGCCGGTGGAAACTCTCTTGCTATGCTGCAACGGATGCCCGATCCGGCAGCAGACCACGTTGCGTGCCGCCAGGATCGCGGTGAAGGACAAGCCCTCCGGCTCCCCGGAGGCACCAAGTGGCACGATCCCCAGGTCCAGCTGATCGGCGCGAAGCCCCATACCCACCTCGGACAGGTTTCCGTAGCTTTGCTGAAAATCCACGTCCGGATGCTGGTTCTGGAATGCCGCGATGATCCGGCTGATCATCGCGTCCATGAAGAAGGGAACACCGCCAACCCGAACCAGTCCGCGTGTCCCACGCAACAAGCTTTGGACTGCTTCGCTCGCCCGGCGGCTTTCCAGCAGGATACGGCGGCCATGTGCTGCCAGCTGCACCCCCAATGGCGTTGCCTGCAAGGGCCTGCGGTCGCGGATGAACAGGGGCTTGCCGACTCGCGCCTCCAACTGCGCCAGCGAGCGCGACAGTGCCGGCTGCGACAAGCCCAAAGCCGCGGCGCCCTTGCTGACGCTTCCCGCATCCACGACGGCAGACAGCTGGATCAGGTGTGCTTCGCTGAGTTTCATAACCCGATGATATATTGATCTTCCAGAAAGTCATGAGCGTCGTGGCCCATTGCGCCTAACCTTCGTCCTGCATCTGGGAGGAGTGCGCGGGATGGACGGACAGGGCAGCAGCTCTGAAGGGCACGAGGTCGCAGCCGAGCTGCGCCGCCGCCTTGCCGCGACCGCGCCCGACCGGCTGGGTGAAGCGGTCCGCCTGATCATGGACCACGCCTTCCAGGTTCTCGCCAACTTGCACCCCTCACCAGAGGAGCTTGACGCCTTGGTCCAATTTCTGACCGACGTCGGCTATGCTACGGACGCCCGGCGGCAGGAATGGGTGCTTCTGGCCGATGTATTCGGCCTGACCGATGGTGTCTTTTCGGGCAACCAGCGCGAAGCGGCGGGTGTTACGCCGTCAACCCTGCCCGGCCCCTTCTACCGCGCAGACGCGCCAGCCCTGGCGCTCGGCGCGGACCTCTGTCGCGATGGCGAGGGCGATCCACTGGCTGTCATTGGCCAGGTCCTCGGGCCCGACCATCAGCCCCTCACAGGCGCGCTGGTGGATGTCTGGCACGCCAACGCCGAAGGCCGCTACGAAAACCAGGACCCGGACAACCAGCCCGAACACAACCTGCGCGGCCGCTTCACCACCGACGCCCGGGGCCGCTTCCACTTCAGCACCATCCGCCCCGGCGGTTATGCCCTGCCCGATGACGGCCCCGTTGGTCAGTTGGCCCGGCGCCTTGGTCTGTCGCTGGACCGCCCGGCGCATATCCACTTCGCTGTCACCGCCCCCGGCCACCGCCGCCTGATCACTGCCATCTTCGACGGCACCGACCCCGCCATCACCCGCGACGCACTTTTTGCCGTCAAGCCCGCCCTAATCGGCACGTTCGACCGTTCCCTCTCTGTCACCCTGGTCCTCGAACGGAACGACGCCCCGCAACCCTCACCGACCGAAGGATGACCCAAATGGCCCTCGTCTCCGGCTATCACCATTTGACCATGAGCACGCATGGCGTGCAGGAAGACTATGACTTCTACACAAAGGCGCTCGGCCTCTACTCGGTCAAACGCACCGTCCTTTTTGACGGCGTCCTGCCGGTCTACCACCTTTACTATGGCTCGAAGCACGGTGATGCCTCTACCATCATCACCACCTTCCCGTTCAAGAAGCCCGGCATCTTCGGTCGCCGCGGCACCAATCAGACCCGCACGATCATGCAGGCGATCCCGGTCGGGGCTGCCGACTTCTGGGTCGACCGACTGAACCAGCACGGCATCCCCGCGACCGAGGGCGAACGCTTCGGCCTGACCCGTGTCTCGTTCGCCCACCCCTGTGGCATCCCGCATGAGTTGGTGGAAAACCCTGACGACCCCCGCAAACCCATTGTGAACGACGCGCAGGGCACCAACGCGCAGGTCGCGATCAAGGGCATCTACGGAGGCGCAGTTGCCGTGATGGATGCGGGCACGATGGAGGAATTCCTCGACATCGGCATGCAGTTCCGGCGTGAAGGTACCGATGCGAACGGCAGCATGTGGATCGTGCCGCAGAACGACGGCCTCCGCTCGGTGATCGAGCTGATCACCGACCGTGACAGCCCGCAGGGCACCTGGACGCTGGCGGGCGGCACTGTCCATCACCTCGCCTTCAACACCGGCAACGAAGACAACCAGATCGCGCTGAAGGCCCGGCTGGAAGGGATGGGCTACACCGACGTCTCAGAACAGAAAGACCGGATGTACTTCAAGTCGATGTACATGCGCTCGCCCGGCGGCGCGATGTTCGAGCTGGCCTGGACTGTCCCCGAAGGCTGGGCCAAGGACGAACCGGCCGACGCGATCGGCAAGTCGCTCGTCTTCCCGCCGTGGTTTGCCGATCGTCAGGCCGAGATGGAAGCGGGCCTCGAAGCGGCCAACTTCTGATGCCGGGGGTCGCGGACATCCTGTTTCTGGGGGTGGACCCGGCAATGGCGAAGGTGCTGTGCGTCTTCGTCCACGGCCGGAACCAGTCGCCCGAGGAGATGGAGGCGGCGGTGATCCGTCGTCTGTCTGCACCTGACGTCGCCTTCGCCTTGCCTCGCGCGGATGGCAAAACCTGGTACACCGCCCGCGCCGTCGACCCCCTGACCGATACGACCCGGGCAGAACTGGCGCAGTCGCTGGCCGATCTTGCAACTACGATGTCCGACTTCCGCGTCAAAGCTCCAGGCACCCCCCTCGTCCTTGCGGGGTTCAGCCAGGGCGCTTGCCTCTCGCTGGAACACGCCTTCACCGGCCAGGCCGCACCCGACGCCGTGGTGGCCTTCACCGGCTGCCGTGTCGGCGCAACTACTGACACTCGCCCAGCAAACCTGCCGATCGGCCTACCGGTCTATCTCTCCACCGGTAGTGCGGACACCTGGATCCCCGTTCAGGCCTTTGCCGACACCGCTGCCGAACTTGGCCAGCGCGAAGCAAAACTTCGCTGCGATGTGTTCCCCGCCCGCCCGCACGAAGTCTCCACCGCCGAAATCGCCCTCCTCGACGGGCTTCTCATCGACCTTGCCCAATGCCGTACCCCCCGGATGGAGGCCCCCCGATGACCCGTCCCTTCGTCTTTCCCGGCCTGACCACCCGCGTCGTCTTCGGCCACGGCACCCTCGCGCAGGTTCCTGCTGAGATTGCCCGCCTCGGCCACTCCCGCGCGCTCGTCCTCTCGACATCCCATCAAAAGGCAAAAGCACAGGCCCTCGCCGACCGTCTCTGCGCCAGCGCCGCAGGCATCTTCGCCGGAGCCGCCATGCACACGCCGGTCGAGGTCACGGACGAGGCAATCGCCGCCTTCCAAACTGCAAAGGCCGACTGCGTCGTTTCCCTCGGCGGCGGCTCCACCACCGGCCTAGGAAAAGCGATCGCGGTAAGGACCGGCGCCGACCAGGTCGTGATTCCCACCACCTATGCAGGGTCCGAGATGACCGACATCCTCGGCGAAACCGCCGGGGGCGAGAAAACCACCCGCCGCGACCCCGCGATCCGACCTGAGGTCGTGGTCTACGACGTCGACCTCACCCTCACTCTGCCTGTGGCCCTGACCGTGACCTCAGCCCTCAACGCCATCGCTCACGCAATGGAAGCGCTGTATGCCCCAGACCGCAATCCGGTGATCGAGGCGATGGTGGGCGAGGCCTTGCCTGCCTTCCGCGATGCGTTACCGATGCTGAT
This sequence comes from Paracoccaceae bacterium, assembly GCA_046305855.1. GTDB lineage: Bacteria > Pseudomonadota > Alphaproteobacteria > Rhodobacterales > Rhodobacteraceae > Tabrizicola. The sequence goes on along the minus strand of JBKDYO010000141.1, from coordinate 7,739 downwards.
CCACAAGCCGCAGGACCAGACGGCACGGTCCGACGCGCTTTATGCCGCCTGGTGCTGCTCGACCGCGCTCGGCTATGTCTCGATGGCGCTTCATCACAAGCTGGCTCATGTCCTTGGCGGCAGCTTCGGCCTGCCCCATGCCGAGACCCACGCCGTCCTTCTGCCCCACACCACCGCCTACAACGAACCCGCCGTGGACGGCCTTCTCCAACCCATCGCCGACACCTTCGGCCACGGCACCGCCGGGAAAGGCCTCTGGCACTTCGCCAAATCGGTCAGCGCCCCGATGCGCCTCGCCGATCTTGGCCTCACCGCCCAGGACCTCGACCGCGCCGCCGACCTTGCCACCAAGAACCCCTACGCAAACCCACGCCCCGTCACTCGCGACGGCATCCGACATCTGCTGCAACAGGCCTTCGACGGGCAATGCCCCGCCTGATTCAAAACAAAAGGGAGGAACGACCATGATCACCAGACGCAAGCTTCTGAAATCCGGCGCCGCCACCGGCCTCGCCCTCGCCACGCCCGGCCTCTTCGCCCCCGCTATCGCCCAAGGAGCGAAAATCCGCATCGGCTACGTCAGCCCGCAGTCCGGCCCGCTGGCCGGTTTCGCCGAAAGCGACGCCTACAACATTGAAGCCTTCCTCGCCTCGGAAGCCGGGGCGAACTTCGAGGTGATCGTCAAGGACAGCCAGTCCGACCCGAACCGTGCCGCCGCGGTGGCAAAGGAGTTGATCGTCGACGACGAGATCAACCTGATGATCGTCGCCTCCACCCCTGAAACCACCAACCCCGTCGCCACCACCTGCGAGGCGGAAGGGATGCCGGTCATCTCGACCAAGGCGCCCTGGCAGCCCTGGTTCATCGGCCAGCAGGGCAACCCCGGCGACCCGGCGTCCTGGAAGCCCTTCAACTACGCCTTCCACTACTTCTGGGGGCTGGAGGACGTGATCGCCGTCTTCCTGAACATGTGGAATCAGATCGAAACCAACAAGCAGGTCGGCGGCCTCTTCCCGAATGACGGCGACGGCAACGCCTGGGGCGACCCGAACGTAGGCGTGGGCCCCGGTTTCGCGGCACAAGGCTACACGTTGAACGATCCCGGCCGCTACCAGAACCTGAACGACGACTTCTCGGCCCAGATCAATGCCTTCAAGGCAGCGAATTGCGACATCGTCACCGGCGTCGTGATCCCGCCCGACTTCACTACCTTCCGCAACCAGGCGCTGCAGCAGGGCTTCAACCCAAAGATCATCACGGTCGCCAAGGCCATCCTCTTCCCGCAGTCGGTTGAGGCGCTGGGCGAGGCCGGCCACAACCTGTCGTCCGAGGTCTGGTGGTCCAATACCCACCCGTTCAAATCCTCGCTCACCGGCCAATCGGCTGCTGACCTGGCGGCCGACTTCACCGCCAGAACCAGCCGCCCCTGGACGCAGCCAATCGGTTTTGTCCACTCGCTGTTTGAAGTCGCCTCGAACGTCATGGGCCGCGTCTCGGATGTGACAGATGCCGATGCCGTGGCCGCCGCGATTGCCGCCACCGACCTCGACACCATGGTCGGCAAGATCGCCTGGAACGGTGAGGGCGTGCCGGACTTCGCCAAGGCCAACGTCACCAAGACGCCGCTCGTCGGCGGCCAGTGGCGGCGGAAAGAGGACGGGACCTTCGACCTCGTCATAGTCGACAACCAGACCGCCCCGGCCATTCCGACCGGCGGCACGATGGAGGCGCTGGCCTGATCCCCTTGCGGCCCCCGTCCCCAGCGGGGGCCGCAGTTCAGACCCATGATCCGATGACTGACGTCCTGACCCTCACCACCGTCTCGAAAAGCTTCGGCGCCCTCAAGGTGACCGACGATGTCAGCTTTTCCGTCCAGAAAGGTCAGGCCCTCGGCATCATCGGCCCGAACGGCGCCGGAAAATCCACGCTCTTCAACCTCATCACCGGCAACTTCTTCTCCGACGCTGGGCAGATCACACTCCTCGGCCAGACCGTCACCCGCACCCCCGCGATGGACCGCGTCAGGATGGGAGTCGGGCGCAGCTTCCAGATCCCGCAGCCTTTCGAGGGACTGACGGTCTTCGAAAACCTCCTGACCGCGGCGGCCTACGGCCAGGGCAAGCGCGAGGTGGAGGTGCAGGACGCCTGCGTCGCGATCTTGAAGGACACCGAGCTTCTACCGAAGGCCAACCAGCTTGCCGGAAGTCTCTCGCTGCTCGACCGCAAGCGTCTGGAACTCGCCCGGGCGATGGCAACCGGGCCGGAACTCCTCCTCCTCGACGAAATTGCGGGCGGCCTGACCGAGGGCGAATGCCAGGCCCTCGTCGCCACCATCCGCGGCCTCCACGCGCAAGGCGTTACAATCATCTGGATCGAGCACGTCCTGCATGCCCTGACCTCGGTGGTCGAACGCCTTCTGGTCCTCGACTTCGGCCGCGTGATCGGCATCGGCGAGCCGGAGGCGATCATGGCCTCGAAGGAAGTCCGCGAGATTTACCTGGGGATGGAGGTCTGAATGGCGCTTCTGTCCACCCACGGCCTCACCGCGCAGTACGGCCAGTTCAAGGCCCTCTTCGGCGTGGACCTGCATATCGACCCCGGTGAATGCGTAGCGATCATCGGGGCGAACGGAGCGGGCAAGTCCACCCTAATGCGGTCGATCACCGGAGTCCTGAAGAACGCCCCCGACCAGATCCGGCACAACGGCCAATCGATCGGCGCACTGCCCGCCGACCTTATCCTGCAACGCGGCATCGCGATGGTGCCAGAGGGCCGCAAGCTCTTCCCCTCGCTCAGCGTCGAAGAGAACCTCCGCATCGGCGGACAGATCCGCAATGGCTCCGGCCGCTGGACGCTGGAGGAAATCTACGCCCTCTTCCCCATCCTCAGGGATCGTCGCCACTCGCCCGGCACAGCCCTCTCCGGTGGTCAGCAGCAGATGGTCGCCATCGGTCGCGCACTCATGTCTAACCCCGAGCTGCTCCTCTGCGACGAGATCAGCCTCGGCCTTGCCCCCGTCGTGATCCGCGACATCTACGCCGCCCTGCCCTCGATCCGCGCCACCGGAGCCGCCGTCGTCATCGTCGAGCAGGACATCACCCGCGCCCTCTCTGTCTCTGATCGGATCTACTGCCTGATGGAAGGCCGCATCACCCTGACCGCCCCGGCGAAAGAGGTCACCCGCGAGGCAATCCACGCCGCCTATTTCGGGGAACCCGCATGACTTTGCAGCTTTCTCTTCCCCAAATATCCTCTGGGGGTTTGGGAGGCGAAGCGCCCCCAATGACCGAACCGTCGCGCGCACTTCGCGTGCGAAAGGCGAGACGACGGGAATGCGCCGCACGCGCTCAATCCGATCACTGCCTCAACCCGCGAGGAGTGCGATGATCTGGCTTGACGTCCTCGTCCAGGGCATCCTCCTCGGCGGGCTTTACGCCCTCTTCGCCGCCGGGCTGTCCCTCGTCTTCGGCATCATGCGCCTCGTGAACCTGGCGCATGGCGACCTGATCATCTTCGCCGCCTTCCTGATCCTCGTCGCGGTGGAAACCTTCGGCCTCAACCCCTTCCTTTCCGCGCTCATTGCCGCCCCGGTCATGTTCGCCTTCGGCTGGGCGCTCCAGCGCTTCGTCCTGAACCGGGTCCTCGGCAAGGACATCCTGCCCCCGCTCCTCGTGACCTTCGGCCTCTCCGTCGCCCTCCAGAACGGGATGCTTGAGGTCTTCTCCGCCGACAGCCAGCGCCTCTCGGCCGGTCCCCTGGAAAGCGCCTCGATCGACCTTGGTCCCGTGACCGTCGGCACCATGCCGCTCCTCACCTTCGCTTCCGCCGTGCTGGTGATCTTCGCGCTTAACCGGATCTTCTACACCACCGCCCTGGGGCGCGCTTTCCGCGCAGTCTCGGATGACCCGACGACCGCCAGCCTGATGGGCATCAACCCGAAGTCCGTTTTCGCCATCGCCACCGGCCTTGCTATGGTCATCGTCACGATCGCCGCCCTCTACCTTGGCATGCGCTCGAACTTCGACCCCTCCATCGGCCCGGCCCGCCTGATCTACGCGTTCGAAGCGGTCATCATCGGCGGCCTCGGCAGCCTCTGGGGCACCCTTGTCGGCGGCGCGATCATCGGTGTCGCCCAGACCCTCGGCGCGCAGCTGAACCCCGAATGGCAGATCCTGGCGGGCCACATCGCTTTCCTGATCGTCCTCCTCATTCGCCCCCGCGGCCTTTTCCCCAGGGCGGTAGACTGATGACCTACACCGTCACCACCCGCACCCGCGCCAGCAGCATTGCCGGAATCATCGCTCTCGCCCTCATCGTACTTGGCCTGATCCTGCCCGCCTTCGCCTCGCGCAGCCTGATTCAGGACTTGTTCTTCATCCTGACCATGCTGACCCTCGCCCAACTGTGGAACCTGATCGCAGGCTTCGGCGGCATGGTCAGCGTCGGGCAACAGGCCTTCGTCGGCATCGGTGCCTATGCGATGTTCGGCGGGGTCATCCTCTTGGGCTGGGACCCTGTCCCCGCCATCCTCCTCGGCGGCCTCGCCGCCTTTTTCCTCGCCATCCCGATGGCCTTCTTCGCGTTCCGCCTAGCAGGCGCTTACTTCGCCATCGGCACCTGGGTCATCGCCGAGGTCACGCGTCTTCTCATCGCGCAATGGAAAACCCTCGGCGGCGGCACCGGCACTTCCCTCCCGCGTGAGGCAACCTCCGACATCATCGGCGTCGATGCCATCGCGAGCCTCTTCGGTCTCCGGGACGCCGCCGCCCGTGACGTTCTCGCCTACTGGCTGGCCCTCGCCCTCGCCGTCGGCACCATGTCCGCGATCTATGCGCTTCTCCGCTCCCGCACCGGCCTCGCCCTCGCCGCCGTCCGCGACAACGACAATGCCGCGCGGTCGGTCGGCGTTGATGCCGCCCGCGTCAAATGGATCGTCTTCCTGTCCGCCGCGACCATGACCGGCCTCGTCGGCGCGCTCATCTATGTCCAGACCGCCCGCATCTCGCCCGACGCGGCCTTCTCGGTCACCAACTGGACGGCCTACGTCATCTTCATCGCCGTCATCGGCGGGATCGGTCGTCTGGAAGGCCCGATCCTCGGTGTCCTCGTTTTCTGGGGCCTCCAGACCGCGCTCGCCGATTACGGCGCGTGGTATCTCCTCCTCCTCGGCCTTCTCGCCATCGCAACCATGCTTTTCGCGCCCAAGGGCCTCTGGGGCATCATCGCTGATCGCACGGGCATTTCCCTTTTCCCTGTCCAACGCCGCCTTATCCTTGAAGGAGCCAAAGATGGCTGACATCACCACCGACGTCCTTGTCATCGGCACCGGTCCTGCCGGGTCCGCAACTGCAGCCCTTCTAGCATCCTACGGGGTCGAGACCCTTGTCGTGAACCGCTACCGCTGGCTGGCGAACACGCCTCGCGCCCACATCACCAATCAGCGCACGATGGAGGTGCTCCGCGACCTCGGCCCCGAGGTCGAGGCCGAAGCGATGCTGCATGCGGCCCCACAGCACCTGATGGGCAACAACGTGTTCTGCGTGTCGCTGGCAGGAGAGGAACTGGGGCGGATGCAATCGTGGGGCACTTCGCCCGAGAGCAAAGCCCGCCACCTTCGGGCCAGCCCCTGCGAGATGAACGACCTGCCGCAGACCTTCATGGAGCCGATTCTCTTCAAGACCGCCTGCTCCCGCGGCGCGCAATCGCGCATGTCGACGGAATACCTCTCCCACATCCAGGATGCCGAAGGGGTGACGACCACCTGCCGCGACCGGCTGACCGGCAAGGACCTGATAATCCGCTCGAAATACCTTGTCGGAGCGGACGGCGGGAACTCCCTAGTCGCCGAACACGCTGGGCTCCCGTTCGAGGGCAAGATGGGTGTCGGCGGGTCGATGAACATCCTCTTCCGCGCCGACCTGTCGCGCTACGTCGCACACCGGCCAAGCGTCCTCTATTGGGTCATGCAGCCCGGCGCCGATGTTGGCGGCATCGGCATGGGCCTCGTCCGCATGGTCCGTCCCTGGAACGAATGGCTGATCGTCTGGGGCTACGACATCAACCAGCCCGCGCCCGTGGTGGACGCGGCGATGGCCACCCAGGTCGCCCGCCAGCTGGTCGGCGTCCCGGACCTGGAGATCGACCTCATCTCCGCCAACACCTGGACAGTGAACAACTGCTTCGCGACCCACATGCAGAAGGACCGCGTCTTCATCATGGGCGACGCCGCGCATCGGCACCCGCCCTCGAACGGCCTCGGCTCCAACACCTCGATTCAGGACGGCTTCAACCTCGCCTGGAAGCTCGCCGCCGTGGTCAAGGGTCAGGCCACCCCAAAGCTTCTCGAAAGCTATTCGACCGAACGCGCGCCCATCGCCCGCCAGATCGTTACCCGCGCCAACCAATCCATCGCCGAATTCGGCCCGATCTTCGAGGCCCTCGGCATGGATGGTGGCGTTGATCATGACCGGATCGAGGCCTCTATGGCCGGCCGCTGTGACGCCACCCCGGCGGGCGAAGCCCAGCGCGAGGCCCTGCGGAAAGCTATCGACTTCAAGTGCTATGAATTCGACTGCCATGGGGTGGAGATGAACCAGCGCTACACCTCCGGCGCGGTGGTCAGCGATGGCACGACCGAGCCGGTGAGCGAGAACATGGAGCTTTACTACCACCCCACCACCACCCCCGGCGCGCGCCTGCCCCATGCCTGGGTCTATGACCGCCAAGGGGGCAAACACTCCACCCTCGACCTCTGCGGCAAGGGCCAGTTCACCCTGATCACCGGCATCGGCGGCGAAGCTTGGGTCAAGGCCGCTCAGTCTGCCGCGAAGGCGCTGAACCTCCCCATCCGCACCGTCACCATCGGCCCCCGCGCGAACTACGAAGACCACGTCGGCGACTGGCACAAGGTCCGCGACATCAAGGACGGCGGTTGCCTCCTTGTCCGCCCAGACCAGCACGTCGCCTGGCGCAGCCAGACTGCCTCACCAACGGCCGAGGCCGACCTTACCCGCACTCTCCGCGCCATCTTGGGGCACTGACATGATTGAACAAGGGTTCTTCACCGAAGCCACCTCCGCCGAGGTTGTCAACTCTCGCAACGCCAAGGCGCAAAACCAGCGGCTCGCCGAAGTCATGGCCATCCTCACCCGTCACCTCCACGCCGCTGTGAAGGAAATCGAGCCGACGGAAGGAGAATGGTTCCAGGCCATCCAGTTCCTCACCGCAACCGGCCACATGTGCACCGACTGGCGGCAGGAGTTCATCCTTCTTTCCGACGTTCTCGGCGTCTCGATGCTGGTCGATGCGATCAACAACCGCAAACCCAGTGGAGCCAGCGAGTCCACTGTCCTCGGCCCCTTCCACGTCGCTGACGCGCCCGAACTGCCCATGGGGTCCGACATCTGCCTTGACCAGAAGGGCGAGCCGATGCTGGTGCGAGGCACCATCCGTTCTACCGACGGCACACCCATAGCCAACGCCAAGATCGACGTCTGGCAAGCCAACGACGAGGGCTTCTACGACGTCCAGCAGAAGGGCATCCAGCCCGACTTCAACCTGCGAGGCGTGTTCCGCACCGGGCCGGACGGCAGCTACTGGTTCAAGGGCGTGAAGCCCAAGTTCTACCCGATCCCCGACGACGGCCCGGTCGGCCAGCTTCTGAAAGCCCTCGGCCGTCACCCCTTCCGCCCGGCGCACCTGCACTACATCATCGAGGCCCCGGCTCATGCCCGCCTCGT
>JBKDYO010000140.1:0-3231 GCA_046305855.1 Paracoccaceae bacterium | reverse complement strand
AATCGCGGTTATTGGCGACGGGGCGATGTCGGCGGGCATGGCCTTTGAGGCGATGAACAACGCGGGGCATCTGGGCAAGCGGCTGTTCGTCATCCTGAACGACAACGAGATGTCGATTGCTCCGCCCGTTGGGGCGCTGTCCTCTTACCTGAGCGGGCTTTATGCAGCCGAGCCGATGCAAGACCTGAAGCAGATGGCGAAAGGGTTCGTCGGGCTGCTGCCGGGGCCGCTGCAGGAGGGGGCGAAGCGGGCCAAGGACATGCTGAAGGGCATGGCGGTGGGCGGGACGTTGTTTGAATCGCTTGGGTTCGAGTATGTCGGGCCGATCGACGGGCATGACCTGGACCAGCTGTTGCCGGTGTTGCGGACGGTGAAGGCGCGGGCGACGGGGCCGGTCTTGATCCATGTGCTGACCAAGAAGGGCAAGGGCTATGCCCCGGCCGAAGCGGCGCGGGACAAGGGACACGCGACGGGTAAGTTCGATGTGCTGACCGGGGTGCAGGTGAAGGCGGCGTCTAACGCGCCGTCCTATACCAAGGTCTTCGCGCAGTCGCTGGTGGCGGAAGCCGAGCGGGATGAGAAGATCGTCGCGGTGACGGCGGCGATGCCGGATGGGACAGGGCTGGACCTGTTCGCGGGGCGGTTCCCGAAGCGGTGCTTTGACGTGGGGATTGCGGAACAGCATGCAGTGACGTTCTCTGCTGGCCTCGCAGCGGGCGGGATGAAGCCGTTCTGCGCGATTTACTCGACATTCTTGCAGCGCGGGTACGATCAAGTCGTGCACGACGTAGCGATTCAGCGGCTGCCGGTGCGGTTTGCGATCGACCGGGCCGGGCTGGTGGGTGCCGACGGCGCGACCCATGCGGGCGCGTTCGACGTGGGGTTCCTCGCCAACCTGCCGGGGTTCGTGGTGATGGCTGCGGCGGACGAGGCGGAGCTGGTGCATATGGTGGCGACGGCTGCGGCGCATGACGCGGGGCCGATTGCGTTCCGCTATCCGCGTGGTGAGGGCGTGGGGGTCGAAATGCCCGCGCGCGGGGTGCCGCTGGAGATCGGGAAGGGCCGGATGGTCCGCGAAGGGTCTCGGGTGGCGATCCTGTCCCTTGGCACGCGGTTGGCGGAGAGCCTGAAGGCGGCGGAGGCCTTGGCGGCGCGGGGCGTCTCGTTGACCGTGGCGGATGCCCGGTTTGCGAAGCCGCTGGACCGGGACCTGATCCTGCAGCTGGCGCGGGGGCATGAGGCGCTGGTGACGGTCGAAGAAGGTGCTGTGGGCGGCTTCGGCAGCCATGTGGCGCAGCTTCTGGCTGAGGAAGGGGTGTTCGACCGGGGGCTCAAGTACCGCAGCCTAGTCCTGCCGGACATCTTCATCGACCAGGCTTCACCCGAGGCGATGTACCAGGTCGCGGGGCTGGATGCGGCACATATCGAGGCGAAGGTGCTGCAGGCGCTGGGCGTCGCGGTGGTGGGCAAGCGGGCTTAGGGCCGAAGCCAGCCATCCAGCACCGGCATGCTGATCAGAGTGGCAAAAGCGATCATTATCAGGCAGATGCGGCGGAAGGTCTGCTCGCTGGCAAGGCCGAACATGCGGCTGCCGACCCAGGCCCCAGTCCCGTAGACCGGCGCGATGAGGGCGGCGAGGGTCAGGACCTGCAGGGTGATGATCCCACCCCAGACATAGCCGATGGCGGCGATCAGGCTGGTGACCGCGAAGTAGAAGATGATGTTGGCGCGGACGGTCCGGGCCGAGCCGGGACCGCCGAGCCAATAGGCCACGACGGGCGGACCACCGATCTGCGCGGCCCCTGAACAGAAGCCGGAGACAAGGCCGACGAGAACGGTCAGAGGCGGCGTGGGGCGGTTTCGGTAGCGCCAGCCGGAGACGAGCACCACCAGCATGACGGCGGCAAGACCGACGATGCCCCAGCGCAGGGCCATCGGATCAAGCGAGGTGAGAAGCCAGGTCCCTGCGGGCACTCCGACCAGCGCTCCAAGGGCCATGGTCAGCACGTCCCGACGGTCGGAGGATCGGACGGCGGCGGGGATCATGGCGGCGGTCATGATGCTGTCGACGACGAGAAGGAGGGGCACCGCGACCTTGGGGCCAAGAAGCGCGCTGGCGAGCGGGATGAAGATCAGCGCGGCGCCAAAGCCGGAAAAGCCTCGGGCCAGGCTGGCGGCGAGGGTCACGGTCAGGAGGAGGGCAAGCGTCCCGGCGTAGTCGGGCGTGCCGAAGAGGGAGGACATGGGGCGCCTTGGGACTGGAGGTTCCCTGTCCTTAACGGAAGGTGGGCAGATTGCCCACCCTACGCGCGCAACCCGTCCATCACGCGAACCAGCGCTTCGCTGATCCCCGGCTCGGACAAAGCGTGCCCGGCCATCGGGACCATCTTCAGGTCGCATCTCTCCCACCCCTGGGCCAGGGACCAGGCGGATTGCGGCGGGCAGATCATGTCGTAGCGGCCCTGGATGATCGTCGCGGGAAGATGTTCGATCCGCGCGCGTTCGCGCAGGATCCAGCCGTCGCATTCCAGGAAGCCCGCGTTCTGGAAGTAGTGGTTTTCGAGGCGCGCAAAGGCGCGGGCATAGTCGGAGGGGCTTTCGCCCAGGGCACCCTCGTTCTGGATCGAGGCAAGCGCGTTTTCCCAGTTGGCCCAGATACGGCCAAAACGGGTTTCCTCGACCAGATTGCCGGAGAAGAGGCGGCGGTGATAGGCGGCGATGAGGTCGCCGCGTTCATCTTCGGGGATGACCTGGACAAAGCGGGACCAGAGATCGGGGAAAAAGGCCCCTGCCCCGCCGCCGTAGAACCAGGTGAGCTCGGCCTTCGTTGCAAGGAAGACTCCGCGCAGAACAAGATGCGCGACGCGGTCGGGGTGGGAGATCGCGTAGACCAGCGCAAGCGTGGCACCCCAGCTTCCGCCAAAGCCGATGAAACGGTCGATCCCCAGTTCGGTGCGGATGGTTTCGACATCTTCGACCAGATGCCAGGTGGTGTTGGACGTCACCGAGGCATGCGGGCGGGAGCGGCCGCAGCCGCGCTGGTCGAACAGGATGATCCGGAACGCGCGCGGGTCGAAATAGCGCCGCATGGCGGGAGAGCAGCCGCCTCCGGGTCCGCCGTGGAACACGATGACCGGGATGCCCGTTGGATTGCCGCATTGTTCGACATAGACCCGATGCCCGTCGCCCATATCTATCACGCGCTGATCGAACGGGTCGATCGGCGGGTAA
>JBKDYO010000139.1:0-3273 GCA_046305855.1 Paracoccaceae bacterium | reverse complement strand
TGCAGAAGGTGAACTTCACCAACGCCCAGATTGCCGAGATGGCCAAGCTGGTTGACGTCGACGGGATGGAGCCCGAGGACGCCGCCGCATCCTGGCTGGAAGCGAACGAAGCGGTCTGGAAGCCCTGGACCGAATGATCTCCGGCGTCACCTTCGGGTGATCCATCTTGCCACCCGGGGACGTGCTCTCTGGGTGGCCCTTTTCGTCGGAGGCGACTGCATGACTGAAAGCGACTGCGTGATTTCCTGCAAGAACGTCTGGAAGGTCTTCGGTGACCGTCCGGAACGACTGCGCCTGACGCCGCAGACGACGCTGGAGGAGTTACGCGCGACGAACCACATCGCCGCCGTGCGCGATGTGTCGCTGGACATCCGGCAAGGCGAAATGCTGGTGGTGATGGGGCTTTCGGGGTCGGGAAAGTCGACGCTGGTGCGCTGTCTTGCGCGGCTTCTGGACATCACCTCGGGGTCTGTCGAGGTCGAGGGACGCGACATTGGCAAGCTGTCCGAACCTGAACTGATCGAGCTGCGCCGCAAGAAGATGGGCATGGTGTTCCAAAGCTTCGGCCTTCTGCCGCATCGCACTGCACTGGAGAACGTGGCCTTCCCGCTGGAAATGCGTGGCCAGGACCGATCCTCCCGCATCGCACGCGCCCGGGATATGCTCGCGCTGGTCGGGCTCAAGGGCCGTGAGGGCTATTTCCCGCGCGAACTGTCTGGCGGCCAGCAGCAGCGGGTTGGTATCGCCCGGTCCCTGGCGGTCGAGCCCGATATCTGGTTCCTGGACGAACCTTTCAGTGCACTCGACCCGCTGATCCGCCGTGAGATGCAGGATGAGTTCCTCCGGCTGAAGGGAATGCTGGCGAAAACCATCGTCTTTATCACGCATGACTTCGACGAAGCCCTCCGGCTTGCCGACCGCATCGCGATCATGAAGGACGGCGCCATCGAACAGATCGACACGCCCGAACGCATCGTCATGGCCCCGGCAACGCCCTATGTCGCAAAATTCACTGAAGCCATCGACCGTACGCGTGTCGTCCATGCCCTCGCGCTTGCTCTGCCGGTGAATGGTCGAACGATTGAAGGCGAGCCACTGCCCGCAGACGAGACCCTGCACGCCCTTGCCCGCCGGATCGTCAGCGACAACAGGCCTCTAATCCCGCTGGTGGACAAGGGCCAAATCGCCGGGCTTCTGGACCGCAAAGCGGCGCTCGATCTGCTCTTGGGTCCGGCGGCATGATGGCGGCGACGCTTTCGAAACCACTATTTCACCCGAACCAGAGGCGAGTTGCCCAAGCGATCCTTTTGGCGGCCCTCGTGCTTGTCGTCTTTCGGGGCGTATTGCCGGCCGGACTGATCCGCTTGCCGGACAGCCTGGTCATGCCCTTTGCGGACTGGATCAACGCCGCCTTTGCTTTCGCCCAGGACGATCTTGGGCTGATGGCCTTTACCCGCGCCTTCTCCGATGTTGTGGAGTTCTGCCTGGATGTGACCGCGAACCTCCTTTACGGCAAGTCGCGCTGGCCCCATCTCGGGCCGATCCCCTGGGTGGTGATCGCGGCTACTGCCGCAATGGCCGGCTATGCATTGGGCGGCTTGCGCCTTGCCCTTCTGGCAGGCGGGACCTTCGTTTGGATCGCCGTCATGGGCCAGTGGAAATGGGCGATGGAGACCCTGTCGGTCATCGTCGTCTCGGTTCCCTTCTCGGTGCTCTTTGGACTTCTGATGGGCGCGCTGGCTTGGCGGTCGCGGTTGGCCGAACGCATCCTGAACCCGGTCCTGAACATCGCGCAGTCTCTGCCGCACTTTGCCTACATGATCCCGGTCGTCGTCTTCATCGGTGTCGGCCCCAAGGCAGGTGCCATCGTAACGATCATCTTTTCGGTCCCGCCGATGATCCGCATGACGCTGGTGGGCCTGCGGGCCGTGTCACCCGAGATCATCGAAAGTGGCATGATGAGCGGCACGACCCGCTGGCAGCTGATGACGCGGGTCCGCCTGCCAGCCGCCCGAACCGAGATCCTGATCGGCGTCAACCAGGTGATCATGCAAAGCCTCGCGATGGTCGTTCTAGCTAGCTTTATTGGCATGCCAGGGCTGGGGCAGAAGCTCCTGCAGCTCCTGCAGGCGCTCAAGATCGGGTTGTCGGTTGAGATCGGCATCACCATAGTCCTCCTCGCCATTGTCTTGGACCGGATGTCCAAGGCCTGGGCGATGAAACAGCCGGAACATGTCGAGGGCGCAACCTGGCTGCAGCGACACCGTCTGTTGGCAAGCTGGCTAGGTCTTGTCGCATTAGGTTTTGTGGCTGCTTGGATGCACCCCTACTTCGCCGAAGTGGAGCGGAAACAGGCTCTCAGCATGGCTGGCCCGATTGATGTCGTGGTCGGTGGCTTCATTGATCTGATCGATCCGGTAACCGACTGGCTGCGCTGGTTTCTGATCACATGGGTCCTTATCCCAGTCCGGGACGCCTTCCTGTGGCTTCCGACTTCGGCTGTCCTGCTGGCGCTGTGCGGAATCGGCTGGCGGGTCGGCGGGGTGCGCTCGGCTCTGGTGTGTTTAGCCTTCGCTCTGCCCATCGCGCTGTCGGGCTGGTGGGATCGGGCGATGATTACTGCCTATACGGTCTGTGTGTCGGTCGCGCTGGCGCTACTGATTGGTGTGCCGCTGGGATTGCTGGGCGCCGCGAACGAAACGCGGGCTCGACGATTCCTTCTGGTCTGCGACACGGCCCAGACTTTTCCAAGCTTCATCTACCTGATTCCAGTGATCATGCTGTTCGGTGTGAATGACGTGGCCGTCATCGCTGCCGTGATGGTCTTCGCCACTGTCCCCATCGTCCGCTACACGATTGAGGGCTTGCGCAACGTTCCTTCCGAGATCGTTGAATCGGCCCAGATGTCGGGGGCGAGCAGTGGGCAACTCCTGTGGTACGTCAAACTGCCGCTGGCGGTTCCAACCTTGGTCGTAGGGGCAAACCAGTCGATCATGTTCGCGTTGTTCATGGTCATCATCGCGGCCTTCATTGGCACCCAGGATCTTGGCCAGGAAATGCAGCGCGCGCTGTCATCGACTGATGTGGGCAAAGGGCTCGTCCTTGGGTTTGCAGTCGCCTTTATGGGGCTCCTGGCAGACCATCTGCTTCTAAAATGGGCCAGCAGCCGAGGGGTTCTTGGTGGCTCCCGCTAGCCTTAGAACAGGCCGTGTCTGAGCAAGGTGGAGGATGAAAGGGGCGCTGCATCTGTGCCGCTGGTCTGGAGTCCGATCC
>JBKDYO010000138.1:0-10674 GCA_046305855.1 Paracoccaceae bacterium | reverse complement strand
CGAGATGGTGCAGGACGGAATGCTCACCCGCTGGGGCGTGCAGGAAGTCTACGGCATGCACAACATGCCCGGCATCCCCGTTGGCCATTTCGCGATCCGTCCTGGCGCGATGATGGCCGCCGCCGACCAGTTCGAGATCGTTGTGACGGGGAAGGGTGGTCACGCCGCCAAGCCACATGATTGCGTCGATACCACAGTCGTCAGCGCCCATATCATCGTCGCGCTGCAGACCATCGCCAGCCGCAACGTCGACCCCTTGAAGCAGATCGTGGTCAGCGTCTGCACGGTCGAGACCGATTCCACCGCCCACAACGTCATCCCGCAGGTCGTCAAGTTGAAGGGCACCGTCCGCACCATGGATGCCAAGGTGCAGGATTTCGTCGAAGCCCGGATCGGCCAGATCGTCGAAGGCACCGCGCTTGCCCTTGGGGCCCGGGCCGAAGTGCACTACCACCGCGGCTATCCGGTCACCGTGAACGCACCGGACAACACCGCCTTTGCCGCCGAAGTGGCCGCCAAGGTCTCGGGTCACGTCGACACCAACACGCCGCCCCTGATGGGGGCCGAGGATTTCAGCTACATGCTGAACGAACGCCCCGGCGCCTATATCTTCCTTGGCAACGGCGACACCGCGATGGTCCACCACCCCGCCTACAATTTCGACGACGCGGCGATCCCCTTCGGATCGTCCTGGTACGCCGAAATGGCCGAAACCCGGATGCCCAGCCCATGATCGGGACCGCCCTTGTCGCCCTTGTGGCGCTGATCCACCTCGCCATCCTGGTGATGGAGATGTTCCTGTGGGAGACGCCCTATGTCCGCGCGATCTTCCGCATCTCGCCGGATTTTGCCGCCAACACCCGGGTGATGGCGGCCAACCAGGGGCTGTACAACGGCTTTCTCGCTGCAGGCCTGATCCTGGCGTTGATCCAGGGCATACCGGGCGAAGGGGCCAATCTTGCGCATTTCGTTCTGGCCTGCGTGGTGGTCGCCGGGCTTTACGGGGCGGCCACGGCAGCGCGGCGCATCCTTTACGTCCAGGCTGCCCCTGCGCTGCTTGCGCTGATCGCGATCCTCGCCGGCGTATAGACAGCGGTCTTCCGCCCGATCACCAGACCCGCCGTTTGTCCCTTGGCCGCTGCATGGCAAGCTTCGGGGACGGAGGTCCTGGCCATGATCACCCGACGCATGTTCCACACCCGGCTTGTCGCGGCGCTGGCCGCGGCCAGCCTGCCCCTGCCGGTTCCCGCCCGTGCCGCCTCGCGGACCGAGGACGACCTCTGGCTGAACCGCCTGACCTTCGGGGCCTCGCCCCAGTCCCGGGATGAAATCCTGCAGATGGGCCGCGAGGCCTGGCTTGACCGGCAACTGTCGCTGCCCGCGACCGACCCGGGCCTTGACGCCCGCCTGTCCAGCGCGCTGCTACGCATCACCTATCCCGCCGGGCAGGACGAAAACGGCGCATCCTGGCCCGCTGTGGACGACTATCGCCCGCTAAACGCCCTGACTGCCGATCCCGCCGACCTTTGCGCACTGATCGACTGGACGCCCGGCAAAGGCATGGACTTTGGCGAGCGTATCCGGCCCGCGACCGAAGTCATTGCAGCCTCGTTGATCCGCGCCGTTCATGCCGAGGCGCAACTGCGCGAGGTCATGACCCAGTTCTGGCACGACCATTTCAACGTGAATGCGCTGAAGGACGAATACACCGCCGCCTTCTTCGCCAGCCACGACGCAGTCCTTCGCACCCACGCGCTTGGCAATTTCCGCGCCCTTTTGGGCGCGGTCGCCCAGTCTCCGGCCATGCTCTACTACCTCAACAACGCCGACAGCATCGCCTCGCCCGCCAACGAGAATTTCGCGCGTGAATTGCTGGAACTGCACACCCTTGGCGCGGGCAACTATCTGAACGACCGCTATTCCGACTGGCGCAGCGTTCCGGGGGCCGAGGCGGGGCTGGCCGAAGGCTACCTCGATCTGGACGTCTACGAGGTCGCCCGTGCCTTCACCGGCTGGTCGGTCGGCGATGGCCGCTGGCTGGCCGAGGGCGAGACCGCGCCCTTGACCGGGCGCATGCACTATGTCGCCCGCTGGCATGACCCCTACCAGAAGCGCATCCTTGGACGGGAATTTGCGCCGCATCGTGGCCCGATGGAAGACGGAGAAGAGGTGCTCGACATCCTGTCGCGCCACCCCGGGACCGCGCGCTTTGTCTGCGAAAAGATCGCGCGGCGCTTTCTGGCGGACGATCCCGATCCCGCCACGGTGGACCGTCTGGCCGGGGTCTTTCTGGGCGCCTCTGACGCCCCTGACCAGATCGCCAAGGTGCTCCGCAGCCTGATCCTGTCGCCCGAGTTTGCTGCACCCCCGGCAAAACTGCGCCGCCCTTTCGAGTTTCTCGCTGCACTTTACCGAGCGACCGGGGCCGAGGTCACATCGGATGAAAACGGCTTTCACTGGCAGCTCAGCCGGGCGGGCTGGCGGCAGCACGAGTACGGGCCCCCGACCGGTCACCCCGACCGGACCCCAGCCTGGACAGGTGCAAGCACGCTCAACCGCTATGTCGATATTGCCTTGAACGGCCTGGAAGACTGGTTCGACGGTGCCGAAGCCGACCTCGCGCCGCTGACCTCCGAGGACCTGACTGTTGCGGATTATGCTGCGCAGCATGCCGAGGCGCTTGCGCCGGGGCAGGGGACCGGGATTGCAGCCTCCCTGGCCGACGCCTTTGGAGTAGAAGCCGGGACTTTGGCCCGTGACCTTTCGCCGGAAGACCGTCAGGGGCTGGCCCGGTCCGCCGTGGCTTTCGCGGCCCTCACCCCCGAATTCCTGCAGCGTTAGGTGCTCTGATGGCCCAAGACCCGATCCTGGTGGTGATCTTCCTGCGCGGCGGCGCGGATGGGTTGGCGCTGGTCTCGCCAACCTCCGACCCCGATTTCATCGCCGCCCGCCCCGAGGCGCTGCGTGTTCTTCGGGCGGGTGACGCCGCTGGGCGCGAGATCCGGCAGGACATCGCCGATGCCGATTTCCGCTTCCATCCCCGGGCCGCGGCCTTTGCCGACCTCTACGATGCGGGCGATCTGTCGCTGATCCACGCCTCGGGATTGCCCGAAGCTACCCGCAGCCATTTCGACGCCGAGGCCCGGATCGAACGCGGTGTCTTCGGGGCGAACATCGTGCCGGGCGATCCCTCGGGCTGGATCGGACGCTGGCTTGCCGCCGCAGCCCCAGGGGGTGCGATGCCTGCACTGGCCGTAGGCTCGATGCGGCCCGCCAGCCTGATCGGCGCCGACAGCGCGGTGGCCGAGACGCTGGGTGATCTGGTCATCGGGCAGGGCCATTGGCTCTCCGGCATTCTGCAGGCCCGGCTCGCCAGCGGTTTTGGCAACCACGGCCAGCTCCAGCGCCCGGTGCAGGATCTGATCGGGCTTTCCGATCTTGTCCGGGGCCGCTTCTGGTCAGAGGCCGACCAGACCCTCCGCCCCTATGCCGCGAGTGCGGATTACCCCGAAGACAATCCCCTGTCCGCCCCGCTGATGACCGTGGCGCAGTCCGTGAAAGAGGGTCTTGGGCTTCGCGTCGCCACCGTCGATGTCCCGGGCTGGGATACCCATGTGAACCAGGCTGGGCAGTTCGGTGACCTCGTCGGCGGGCTTTCGACCGCGCTGATGGCCTTCTGGCGCGACCTCGGGCCCCTGCAGCAGGATGTGTCTGTCGTGGTGATGAGCGAATTCGGCCGCCGTTTGCAGTCGAACACCGGCGGCGGAACGGACCATGGCCGCGGCAACGTGATGATGGTCCTTGGCCCGCAGGCAAAGGGCGGGCGCATGGTCGGGCGCTGGCCGGGCCTTGCCAACGAGGTCCTGGAGGAAGGCGCCGATCTCGCCGTGGTGACCGATTACCGCGATGTTCTGGCCGAGCTTCTGTCCGGCCACATGCGGCTGGCCGACACAGGTCCAGTCTTTCCTGGCCATACGGCGACGCCGCTTGGCCTTTGGGGATAAGCTCGCAATTGGACAAGTCAGCTTGCGGGCGCACAACTTCCGGGCGATAATCTCCGGGCTTGGATCGAGGACGCATGAGACACGCTGCTCAGCCGGACATCGTGACCGCCGAACCGGCGCGGGTCGAATTCCGCGTGGTCGAGCTGATGAACCGGCTCCTCGATGTGACGCCCGCAACGATGGACGCCGAGATCGACGCAGTGCTGGCAACCATTGGGCAGGCCTACGGTTTTGACCGGACCTTCGTGTTCCGGTTCGATGAGGCTCAGGGCTACGTAAACACCCATGAATGGGTCGCGCCCGGTGTCGCGTCCCAAAGGGGCACACTGGCAGCAGGCCAGTCCGCGACGCTGCGTCCCGACTGGCACCAGGCGTTGAACGCGGGCCGGATCGTAACTGTGGGCGACCGCGACCAGTTGCCGGAAGGCAGCGCCGAACGCGCATTCCTGACCGAGATCGGCGTGAAATCCTCGCTCAAGGTGCCGCTGGTCGATGGCGATCGGCTGTTCGGCGTGATCGGATTCGATTGCGCGCGCCCGGATCGCTCCTGGGCGCAGGACGTCGTGTTCCTCTTGACCTCGATCGGTCGTGCCGTGTCCTCGGTTCTCTTGCGCATCGACGCCGCCCGGGCCGAGGCCGCCTCGCGCAGCCACCTCGCGGCCACGCTGAAAGCCCTGCCGGACCTCGTCATCGAACTTGCCCCCCCGGGCCGGATCGTTGCCTGTCACTCGGACAAGCTCCCTTGGCTGTCGGGCGTCGTCCATGCCGGGATCGGCCGTCCGGTGTCCGAGGTTCTACCCGAAGGCCTCGCCGGACTTCTGGAAACCTTCATTGCCACGCCGCCGCCCGACCACAGCACGGTGACCCGGCGCGTCGGTCTGTCGACGCTGGTCTCGCCGCATCGCTACGAAGTCTCGGTCACCCGTCTCGACCCGGTGGCCCCGGGACAGATGGCAAACCTTCTGGCCGTGATCCGCGACATTTCAGCCGGGGACCGCACCAGCGAGATGCTGTCGTTCCGCGAAGGCCAGTTCACTGCCTTCTTCGAGATGTGCCCGCATGCGATTCTGGTGAACGATTTCGACACCGGACGGATCGTCGACGGCAACCGGGCGTTCCGCGAAACCTTCGGGCTGGACCCGCAGGCCGGTCTCGACATGCAGGTCGACCAGATCCTGCCTCCCGAAAGCCAATGGCTGCTCGACGGCTCTGTCGCTGCCCTGAAGGCCACGCGCAGCTATGGTCCGGTCGAAGCAATGTTCCGCAGCGGCGATGGCTCGGGCTTTCCTGCCATTGTCCGCTGTTTTCTCAGCATCGACCCGAACGGCAAGCGGCTGGTCTGGTCCCTGATCGAGAATGTCCGCGAGATCCGCGCCAAAGAGGCAGCGCTTCAGGCCGAAAGCCAGGCCCTTGCTGCCACCAAGTCCCGATTCCTGGCCGCGATCGAGGCGCTGGACGACGGCTTTGCCGTCTTTGACGCGGATGACCGGCTTGTGCTGTGGAACACGCCCTATGTCCGGGTCTTCGCGCAGATCGCAGACCAGATCCGGGAAGGCGCGCTGTACGATGACCTTCTGCGTGAGGCGATTGCCCGTGGCGTCTTCGGTGCCGAAGGCGAACGCGACGATGCCAACCTGCAGCGCCGCCTTGACCGCCCGCTGACCGAAGTCTGGGACAACGAAGATGAACTGGCGGACGGCCGGTTGATCTGGGTCCGCGAACGCGCCACCCCGTCCCGCGAAACCGTGGGCCTGTATGAAGACGTCACCGCCCGCCGTCTGGCCGACCGTCGCTTGCAGCAGGTGGTCAACGGCGGCGAGATCGCGGTCTGGGACTGGGACGTCGAACACGGCTTCAGCGCGATCAATGACCGCTGGGGGGCCATGCTGGGGCTCGGGGCCGCTGTCGGTCTTGAGGACCTTGTCGATCTCATCCATCCCGAGGACCGCAACGCCGTCGCCGCCGCTCAACGCGAGGTCTTCCTTGAAGGTGGCGAGGATTTCAGCCTGCGCTGCCGGATGCGGCATGTGGACAACGGCTGGGTCTGGCTGCTGACTCGGGGCCATGTTGGCCTGCGATGGGCCGATGGCAGCCCCCGGCGGATCTCGGGCATCACACTGGACGTATCCAACCAGGCCGAAGCCGAACAGCGGCTCAGTCAGGTGATCGACGGTGCGCAGGTCGGCACCTGGGAACATGACATGCGCTCGGGCATCACGCTGGTCAGTGACCGCTGGGCCGAAATTCTGGGCTTCCGCGCCGTCGAGCTTAACCCGATGCCGCTGGAGCGTTGGCTGGGAATGCTGCACCCCGCCGATGCCCGCGACCTGATCGAGCATGAGAGAGATTCGTTCGAGGCCGGAGAGTGGCAGGTCGAACATGAAGTGCGGTTGCGGCACCGCCAGGGCCACTGGGTCTGGGTCCTGACGCGCGCCCAGGTCGTCGAATGGGACGACGCTGGCCATCCGGTCAAGACGAGCGGCATCAATCTCGACATCACCCCGGCCAAGGCGCTGGAATCGGCCCTCGCCCGCGAACGCGATACGCTGGCGCGGGTGATGGAAGCTTCGGTGTCTGGCGTCGTGGTCGTCGACGAACGGGGCGGGGTGGTGTTCACCAATGCCGCGGCCGAGGGCGTGCTTGGCCGTCGCATCGCGCCCGGCACCTGCCTCTTGGAAATCCTCAGTTCCGCCGACATTTCCGATGTCGATGGCAATCCCGTGCGGACCGAGGACCTGCCGGTGTCGCGCGCGCTTGCCGGTCAGCCCGGCATGCAGGCGATGCGCCATGACGTCCACTGGCCCTCGGGCGAACGCCGGGTTCTTGCCGTCACCTCGGCGCGGCTGTCCGAGCCGGGCACCGATCTCGCGGTGGTCTGCACCTTCACCGACATCACCGACGAAATGCAGAACGAGATCCGGCTTCGCGCTGCCATGACGGCCGCCGAGACGGCGAACCGGGCAAAGTCGGATTTTCTGGCCGCGATGAGCCACGAAATCCGCACTCCCCTCAACGGGGTTCTGGGCATGGCGACCGTGTTGGCCGGTCGGCTGACGGACGCCTCGGAACAGGCGATGGTCAGGGTGATCCGCGATTCCGGCGAACATCTTCTGGGCGTGATCAACGACATCCTCGACCTTGCCAAGATCGAGGCCGGGCGCCTTGTCCTTGACCAAGGGCCGATCCGGTTGCCCGATCTTCTGACCCGGGTCACGGCGCTGCACCAGATCGCGGCGGACGAAAAGCGCATCTCGCTGACCAGCCACTGCATCGGCGGCACCGCCGGGGAATTGCGCGAAGGCGACGAAATGCGCCTGATCCAGATCCTGCACAACCTGATCGGCAACGCGATCAAGTTCACCGATGCAGGCTCGGTCAGCGTCGAGATCGACTGCGCGGCCCGCGACATGATCGCGATCCGGGTTCGCGACACCGGGATCGGCATGTCGCAAGCCGAGATTGCGCGCGCCTTCGACGAATTCGCGCAAGGCATGGGCGGGTCGCGTCGCAGTCACGTCGGGACCGGGCTTGGACTGCCGATCGTGCGGCGCCTGTCTCGCCTGATGGGCGGCGATGTGGCGCTGACCTCGGTCGAAGGGCAGGGGGTGACCGCCCGGGTCTGGCTGAAGATTCCCGTGCTGGAGACCGGAGCGGAACGCGAAGGCAACAGCGCGGCCCTGCAGTTGCCCGCGATGACGGTGCTGGCGGCGGAAGACAACGCCACGAACCGGATCATCCTGCAAAGCATGCTGCAGTCGCTGGGCGTCGAGCCCGTGATTGTCGAAGACGGACCCGCAGCCCTTGACCGCTTCCGGATCGGCACTTTCGATGCCGTGCTTCTGGACATCGCGATGCCCGGGATGGATGGGATCGAAACCCTGACTGCCCTCCACGACCTTGCCCGCGCCATCGGCAAGGCGATGCCGCCCGCTGTTGCTGTCACCGCCAACGTGATGACGCATCAGGTCGATGATTATCTCGGTCAGGGCTTCGCCGCAGTGGTGGCCAAGCCGATCCGGATCGAGATGCTGGGCAACGCGCTTGCGCTGTGCCTGTCCGCGGCGCGCGTCGGTCAGGCCTGACGGCGCTCTCCGAATTCGCTTTGACAGCTTCGGTTTCGCGCCGCATCTTGGCCCGCAAGTGATGGCGCGGAACGGGGACATGACCGAACGGACCGATCCCCTCAAGCGGGCTCTGGCGCTGCCGATCTGGCAGGGACCTGCCACCGCCGTGCCTCTGGGCGGCGGGATCACCAACCTCAACCTGCTGGTCACCGACGCTGTCCGTCGCGCCGTGGTCCGCATCGGCGACGACATCCCCGTCCACCAGATCATGCGCTTCAACGAGCTTGCCGCCAGCCGTGCCGCCCATGCGGCGGGCATCTCGCCCGCCGTCCTGTACCACGAACCCGGCGCGCTGGTGATCGACTTCGTGGACAGTCGCACCATGACGGCAGCTGATCTGTGCGACCCGGGCAATCTGGCGCAAGCCCTGGACCTCGTCCGGCGCACGCATCGGGATCTCCCGCGCGCTTTGCGTGGCCCTGCGCTGACCTTCTGGGTGTTTCAGACCTTGCGCGACTACGCCGCGACCCTTGTCGACGGCGCTTCGCGCCACCAAGCGGCGCTGCCGGGGCTTCTGGCCGAAGCCGAGAGGCTGGAACATTCCGTCGGGCGGATCGAGATGGTCTTCGGCCACAACGATCTTCTCCCCGGGAACTTCCTGCACGACGGCCAACGCATGTGGCTGATCGACTGGGACTATGCCGGCTGGGGGTCGCCGCTGTTCGACCTCGGCGGACTTGCGGCCAATGCGGGCCTCGATACGGCGCAAGAGGCCTGGGTTCTCGAGACCTATTTCGGCCAGCCCGCCGATGCCGATCTCTGGCTCCGCTACCGCGCGATGAAGGCGGCAGCGGCCCTGCGTGAGGCGATGTGGTCCATGGTGCAAGAGATCCACTCTGACCTCGACTTCGACTACCGGACCTACACCGCGCAGTATCTGGACACCTACCGCACGGCGCTGGCGGCTGTCGGCTAACCCACGGCCCGCGCCAGCGCGCAAAAGCCTTCCAGCCCGATCTCCTCGGCCCGGGCGGTGGGCGGGATGCCGACGCTGTCGAGCACGGCCTCGATCCCGGGGGTCAGCCCCTTCAGACTTGCCCGCAGCATCTTGCGGCGCTGGTTGAACGCCATCGCCGTGACCCGCTGCAAAACCTTGAAATCGCAGGGAAAGCGCGGCTCGGGCAGGGCGGTCAACTGCACCACCGCCGAATGCACCTTGGGGGCGGGCGTGAACGCTTCGGGCGGCAGGGTCATCACGATCCGCGCCTCGCAGCGATACTGCGCCAGAAGGGCCAGCCGCCCGTAATGCTCGGTCCGTGGTTTCGCCACGATACGCTCGGCCACTTCCTTCTGGAACATCAGCGTCAGCGACGACCACAGGGGCGGCCAGACCGCAGGCGTCAGCCATTGGATCAGAAGCTCGGTCCCGATATTGTAGGGCAGGTTCGCCACGATCTTCACCGGCGGCGTCAGGTGGGCGGCAAGGTCCAGCTCCAACGCGTCTCCGTGCAGCACCTCCAGCCGCCCCGGGTATGCCGCCGCGATCTCTGCCAGGGCGGGCAGGGCGCGCGCGTCCTTTTCCACCGCAACCACCCGCCGCGCGCCTTCCGCCAGAAGCCCGCGCGTCAGGCCACCGGGACCGGGGCCCACCTCCAGCACGTCGCAGCCGGTAAGGTCCCCCGCTGACCGCGCAATCTTGGCAGTCAGGTTCAGGTCCAACAGGAAATTCTGCCCCAGCTGCTTTTTCGCAACCAGCTCATGCGCCCGGATCACCTCGCGCAACGGCGGCAGCCCGTCGATCGTTCCCAAAGATCCGCCCCCCTTGCCCTGGCCCGGACACCGTCCTAGCCCCTTGGCTCGGAATTGCCAAACGGCTTTAGACGACCCAGCGCGCCTCGTTCGCCTCGATAGCCGCAATGCGTTCATCCACCTTCGGGTGGCTCAGAAGCCAGGCCGGGATGCCTTCAGCCCGGCTCTGCGTCAGCGCGTCCAGCTTGCGGAACAGGCTCTTCTGCGGCCCGGTCCCGATCCCCGCCTTGATCAGCAGGGCCGTCGCATAGGCATCCGCCTCGAACTCGTCCCGGCGGCTCAGACGCGCCATCAGCGCGGTCGAGATCAGGTTCGCGATCCAGATGCCGATAAAGGGCAGGAACCGGTTCAGAACCGCCGACAGCATCACGAAGACCGCGTTCTGCCCGGTGAAGTCGATCATCCGCCGTCGCATGTGGCCCTGCGCGACATGCCCCATCTCATGCGCGATGACCGAGGCAAGCTCTTCCGCCGTCACCTCGCCGCGCACCTTGCGGCTCAGAAATCCGCGCGTGAGGAAAATCCGCCCATCCGGCGCTGCCAGACCGTTCACGGCATCGACTTCGAAGACATTGACCTCGATCTTCGGGATATCCATCGCCGCCGCCATCCTGTCGGCCAGCCGGATGATCGACGGATCGGTCAGCGGTTGCGAGTTCTGGTCAAGCATCTTCCGGGTGCGCCAGACCGAAAAGCGCATCATCAGAAGGGCATAGCCAACGGCCAGCAGCAGGGGGAGAAGAAGCTTTGTCATGGCCGGGATATAGTCACCGCTTTGGCCCCCGCAACGCCGCCTG
>JBKDYO010000137.1:0-6942 GCA_046305855.1 Paracoccaceae bacterium | reverse complement strand
GTGGTGACGAACCAGGACCACGAGGCGAACTCGGGTGTCTGGCGGCGGCTGGCCGAGGAGGGGATCGAGGTCCGGGAGTGGAAGCTGGACCGCGCGACGGGGTCCCTGGACCTTGAGACGCTGGATTCGCTCCTGGCGGATGGCAAGGTGAAGCTGGTCTGCTTCCCACATTGTTCGAACGTGATTGCCGAGATCAATGACGTGGCGGCGATCTGCGCGATGGCGAAGGCTGCAGGGGCGCGGACAGTGGTGGACGGGGTGAGCTATGCCCCGCACGGGTTCCCGGATGTGGCGGCGCTGGGCTGCGATGTCTACCTGTTTTCGGCCTACAAGACCTTTGGGCCGCATCAGGGGATCATGGTGCTGCGCGAGGCCTTCGGGATGGAGCTGCCGGGTCAGGCGCATTTCTTCAATCATGGGGTGCTGTACAAGCGGCATACTCCGGCGGGGCCGGACCATGCGCAGATCGCAGCCTGTGCCGGGATGGCGGATTACATCGATGCGCTGGCTGAGCGGCATGGAATCGGCGGCGACCCGGCGGCGCGGAACCGGGGGGTGCATGACCTGATGCGGGCCCAGGAAGTGGCGGTGATCCAGCCGCTGCTGGATTATCTGGGGCAGCGCAACGATGTGCGCCTGCTGGGGCCGCGCGATGCGGGCAAGCGGGCGCCGACAGTGGCGGTGGAACTGGACCGTGTCGCCGAGCCAGTGAGCGAGGAACTGGGCCGCAACGGGATCGCATGCTGGGCAGGCGATTTCTATGCGGTGCGGCCGCTGCAGGCGATGGGGATCGACCTGGAGAAGGGTGTGCTGCGGATGTCGGCGGTGCATTATACCAGCGCCGAGGAAGTTCAGCGGTTGATCGCCGCGCTGGACCGCGTGCTGTGAAGTCAGCCTAGCGGAGCGCTGGCGCGCGAGCCTTTGCGTTTGTCCCTTGCGCGAAGTATGCGCAAGGGACGGCGTTTTGGGGGCAGTCTGCCCCCAAACCCCCGAGAGTATTTGGAAAAAGGGCAAGATCAGGTTGATCCGGTCCGGGCCGCGACGCGTATAGTCGAGGTGGGAAAGGCTGGGGAATGACTGACCGACCGTTGATCTTGTGGTTCCGGCGCGACTTGCGTCTGGGGGACCAGCCGATGCTGGCCGCAGCGGTGGCGACGGGGCGGCCTTTAGTGCCGGTCTTTGTCCTGGACCCCGAGACCGAAGCGATCGGGGCCGCGCCGAAATGGCGGCTCGGGCTGGCGGTCGAGGCCTTTGCCCGAGCGCTGGAAGGGCTTGGCGCGCGGCTGACGCTGCAGCGCGGGCCCACCTTGGCGGCCTTGCAGGCGCTGGTGGCCGAAACCGGGGCGGAGGGGGTCTGGTGGTCCCGGGCCTACGATCCGGCCAGCGTGGCGCGGGACACGGGCGTCAAGGCTGCCTTGAAGGCCGCAGGGCTGGAGGCGCGGTCCTTCGCCGGGCATCTGCTGCACGAGCCTTGGGAGGTCGAGACCGGGCAGGGCGGCTTCTACCGGGTCTTCACGCCCTATTGGCGCGCGATACGGGATCGGGCGGTGGCTGCACCGTCCGTGGCCCCGGAGCGGCTGCAGGCACCGGCGCAATGGCCGGTCAGCGATGATCTTGCGGCTTGGCGGCTGGGGGCGGCGATGAACCGGGGTGCGGCGGTCGTGGCCCGGCACCAGACCGTCGGGGAAGCCGCCGCGCGGGCGCGGATGCGGGCGTTTCTGGACGGGAAGGTGGCAGACTATGCGGCGGCGCGGGATCTGCCGGGGGTCGCAGGAACCTCGCGCCTGTCAGAGAATCTGACCTATGGAGAGATCGGTATCCGCGAGATCTGGCATGCCGCGATGCGGGTGCGAGAGGCCGGGATTGGCGGGGCCGAGAGCTTTCTGCGCGAGCTTGGCTGGCGCGAGTTCAGTTACCATCTGATGCATCACACTCCGGCCATCACCACGGGCAACTGGAAGCCGGACTGGGACAGTTTTCCCTGGCGCGGGGACAATCCGGACGCCGAGCGCTGGCGGCGGGGGATGACGGGTGAGCCCTTTGTCGATGCCGCGATGCGCGAGATGTATGTGACGGGGACGATGCACAATCGCGCGCGGATGATCGTGGGGAGCTACCTGACGAAGCACCTTCTGACGCATTGGCGCGTGGGTCTTGACTGGTTTGCGGACTGCCTGACCGATTGGGACCCGGCGGCCAATGCGATGGGCTGGCAATGGGTTGCGGGTTCGGGGCCGGATGCCGCACCCTATTTCCGCGTGTTCAACCCAAGTGGTCAGGCCGAGAAGTTCGACAAAGACGAGGCTTATCGCCGCCGGTTCATCGCCGAAGGGTCGCGCCAGCCCGCGCCCGAGGCGCTGAGCTTTTTCGAAGCGGTGCCGCGGTCCTGGCACCTTGACCCGGGCCAGGCCTATCCTGTGCCGGTGGTCGATCTGGCCGAAGGCCGGGCGCGTGCCCTTGCGGCATATGGTGAACGAAATGCTTGAGCCCGGCCATGGCTTTGGTGAAGATGACAGTTGCGACAGCGACCCTGGGGGTGGGGCCATGGACGTCTTGACGACAGTGAAAGGGCAGACGGGTCTGCCACGCTATTTCGCTTCGGCCTTCGAAGCCGCGGCACGCTTGGGTGAGGGTCGGATCGATTTCGTTCTGCCGGATGGGCGGCGTTTCCGGGTCGAGGGCAAGGCCCCGGGCATTGCTGCGGAAGTGCAGGTGGTGAACACCGACCTGTTCGCGCGGCTGGTGCGCGAGGGGGACCTCGGCTTTTGCGACGCCTATCTGGACGGCTGGTGGACGACACCGGACCTGCAGGCCTTTCTGGACCTGATCCAGCGCCCGGCGAACAACGTTGTGGGCGACAGCTACCCCGGCATGAGCCTTTTGCGCGCCTATGAGCGGATGCGCTTCTGGTTGCAGGCCAATTCCAAGCGACAGGCGAAGAAGAACATCGCCTATCACTACGATCTTGGGAACGACTTCTACCGGCTTTGGCTGGACGAGACGATGACCTATTCCTCGGCGATCTTCCAGAACCCGCAGGAAAGCCTGGAGGCGGCGCAGATCCGCAAATATGCCAGCATGGTCGACCAGATGGGCGCGAGGCCCGGCGAACATGTGCTGGAGATCGGCTGCGGCTGGGGCGGATTCGCGGAATATGCCGCGAAGGAGCGGGGTCTGCGGGTCACGGGTCTGACGATCAGCCAGGCGCAGCATGATTTCGCGGTCGAGCGGATCGCGAAGGCGGGGCTGTCCGACCGGGTCGAAATCAAGCTGCAGGATTATCGCGACGAGCGGGGGAGCTATGACGGCATCGCCTCGATCGAGATGTTCGAAGCGGTGGGCGAAAAGTACTGGCCGGTCTATTTCGACACTGTGCGCGAGAGGCTGAAGCCGGGGCGGAACGCGACTTTGCAGATCATCACGGTGGCGGATGCGCGCTGGCATCTTTACCGCAAGGGTGTCGATTTCATCCAGAAATACATCTTCCCGGGCGGCATGCTGCCTGCGCCGTCGGTCCTGCGGGCCGAGGTGGAGCGGGCGGGGCTGATGGTGAAGGGATCGATCGAATTCGGCGAGAGCTACAGTCTGACCCTGCGGCGCTGGCATGAGACATTTGCCGAACGCTGGGGCGAGGTGAAGAAGCATGGGTTCGACGAAAGGTTCAAGCGGATGTGGGATTTCTACCTCGCCTCTTGCGCGGGCGCATTTCAGGGTGGAAACTGCGACGTGACGCAGATCACGGTGACGCGTCCAAGCTGAGGACTTCCCGATGGCTCAACCAATGCCAACTGGTGCAAAGCTGGTGGCCGCAATCTGCTTTGCGGTCGTGGGCTGGATCCTGGCAAACTATTACGCGATGAACATGCCGGATGCCTCGGCCGCGGGCCGGATCCGCGAGGGCGCGGCTGTGGTCGGCGCACTGGTCGGCTGGAAGGTGATGGGGCCATCGGTCGGCCAAGGCTATGTCGATGCGGCCGGCGCGGGGATCAAGACGGCAGTGGTGCTGGCGGTGGTCGCGCTGTTCCTTCTGTCGCTGAGCGAAATGCTCGATAACTCGGTCAAGATGCGCTACGACGGCGCGCTGGATGCGATCGTCGACATCTTCGAGACCATGGCGATGCGGTCTCGGGCGCTGTTGTCGCTGGGTGTGTTCGGCACGATCCTTCTGGGCGGGATCATCGGTGGGCTTCTGACCGAGAATGCCGGGCGGCGCTGGAAGTAGCGTGATCCCATCCCTGGATGCGGTGTCGGCGGGAGTGCGGCTGGCCGTCCTGAACGGAGCTGACCCGGTTGAAGCCCCTGTGCGGTTGGCTTTTCTGGCCGAGGTCGTGACTGCGGCCGGGGTGGACTGGTCGATATTCGAGAGCTGCGAAGGCGAAGTCCTGGCCGGACTGGTGCTGCGGGCGCTGGGCCGGTTGCCTGCGGATCGGGTGGGCCGACGGCTGGGCGCTTTGCGGGTCGAGGCGGCAAGCCGGGCCCGGGCGCAGGGGGCCGCGGCCAGAGGGGTGCGGGTCGGATCGGGCGAAGTGGCAGCCGGGGTGCCGGAGCCGTCGCACGCCGGGTTCTTCGGGCTGGACCTGTGGCGGTTGCAGCACCGGCGCTTCGATGGAGAGATGAGCCCGACGTTGGTCCGCGAAGTTTTCGTGATGGGTGATGCCGTGACGGTGCTGCCCTATGACCCGGTGCGCGACAGGGTGCTCTTGATCGAGCAGATGCGGATGGGGCCCCTGGGGCGGGGCGATCCCTTGCCCTGGCAGCTGGAGGCGATTGCGGGACGGATCGATCCGGGCGAGAGCCCGGAAGAGGCCGCACGGCGCGAGGCGGTGGAGGAAGCCGGTTTGAGCCTCGGTGCCTTGGAGAAGGTGGCAGAGTATTATCCGACGCCGGGGGCGGTGACGGAGTATCTTTACTCTTACGTGGCGCTTTGCGACCTGCCGGACGGGGTGGCGGGGGTGTTCGGCGCGCCAGAGGAAGCCGAGGATATCAAGGGGCATCTTCTGTCCTTCGACCGGCTGGTCGAGGTGATGGCAGCGGGGGAGATCGGGAATGCTCCGCTATTGCTGACGGTGCTGTGGCTGCAGCGGGAACGGGCGCGGTTGCGCGGGTAGGAAGGGTGGGCGGATCGCCCACCCTACGCTTGCGCTGTGTCGGGTGAGGTTGTGCCTTGGTCGGGCCCCGGAGGGTTTCACACCCTCCGGACCTCCCGTGGAGTATTTCGGAATGGGCAAGCCCTAGAGGTTCAGGCCTACCCAGGCACCGTTTCTGGCCGAGGACCGGACGCATGCGTCGACGAAGGCCACGCCTTCAAGCCCCTCTTTCAGGCCGGGGAAGGTGGTGCCTTCGGGGATGGGCGTGCCGGTCTTTGCTGCGCGGATGGCACGGGCGGCTTCGGTGTAGATGTTGGCGAAGCCTTCCAGGTAGCCCTCGGGGTGGCCGGGGGGCACGCGGCTCATCCGGGCGGCCTCGGGTCCCGAACCGGCGCCGCCGCGGGTGATCAGGCGTTTCGGCTGCCCGAAGGGGGTGAACCAGAGGTAGTTCGGATCCTCCTGCGCCCATTCGAGCCCGCCCTTGGTGCCGTAGACGCGGAGGCGCAGGCCGTTCTCGTTGCCGGGTGCGACCTGGCTGCACCAGAGCATGCCCTTGGCCCCGCCCTGGTAGCGCATCAGGACATGGCCGTTGTCATCGACGCGGCGGCCGGGGACGAAGGCAGTGAGGTCGGCGGCGAGCGTGTCGAGCGTGAGGCCGGTGACGAAGTTTGCAAGGTTGAAGGCATGGGTGCCGATGTCGCCAGTGGAGCCTCCGGCACCTGAGCGCGCCGGGTCGGTGCGCCAGTCGGCTTGCTTCTGACCCGAGGCCTCAACCGCCTCGGTCAGCCAGTCCTGCGCGTATTCGACGTTCACAAGGCGCAGGTCTCCGAGCTCGCCACTGGCGATCATCGCTTTTGCCTGCCGGATCATCGGGTAGCCAGTATAGTTGTGGGTCAGCGCAAAGACGACGCCACTGGCCTCGGCGGCTTTCGCCAGCTTCTTGGCTTCGGGCAGGGTCGCGGTCAGCGGCTTGTCGCAGATGACGTGGATGCCGCGCTTCAGGAACTGCATCGCGACGGGGGCATGCATGTGGTTCGGCGTCACGATGGCGACGGCGTCGATGCCGTCCTTGCGGCGGGCCTCCTTGGCGGCCATTTCGGCGAAGCTGGTGTAGGCGCGGGGCACGCCGAGGTCTTGGGCAGAGGCGAGGGCCTTTTCCGGGTTGGACGAGAAAGCGCCTGCAACCAGTTCATATTGATCGTCAATCCGCGCGGCTATTCGGTGGACGGCACCGATGAAGGCGTCGCGTCCGCCGCCAACCATGCCAAGGCGGAGGCGTTCGGGGCGGGCGGTGTGGGCGGCGTCGATGGGCATCGGGTTACTCCAGTCCAAGCATGCGGCGGTTGGCGGCGCGGTCGGTGCCGGCGTCGGCGAAATCGTCGAAGGCTTTCTCGGTCACGCGGATGATGTGGGCGTCTACGAAAGCGGCCCCTTCACGGGCGCCATCCTCGGGGTGTTTCAGGCAGCATTCCCATTCGACCACGGCCCAGCCGTCAAACCCGTATTGGGTGAGCTTGGAGAAGATGCCGCCGAAATCGACCTGCCCGTCGCCGGGGGACCGGAAGCGGCCCGCGCGGTTGACCCAGCTTTGAAAGCCGCCGTAGACGCCCTGGCGGCCGGTGGGGTTCAACTCGGCGTCCTTGACGTGGAACATCTTGATCCGGTCGTGGTAGATGTCGATATGGTCAAGGTAATCAAGGTGTTGCAGGACATAGTGCGAGGGGTCGTAAAGCATGTTCGCGCGCTTGTGGCCCTTCACGCGGTCAAGGAACATCTCGAAGGTGACGCCGTCATGCAGGTCCTCACCGGGGTGGATTTCGTAACAGACGTCGACGCCGCAATCCTCGGCATGGTT
>JBKDYO010000136.1:0-17104 GCA_046305855.1 Paracoccaceae bacterium | reverse complement strand
GAAGACCTGGAAGACACCCTGCGTCGGAACTACGAGCGGGAGCACAAGTATCCCGGCAGCTACCTCCGCCGGGCGCAGGCGGGGCTGGATACGGCGGTCTGGGATTTGCGGGGGAAGGTGGCGGGGAAGCCCGTGGCCTCGTTGCTGGGGGGCTCGCCTGGAAAGGTGCGGGCTTATGCGTCCTCGATGAAGCGCGACATCACGCCCGAGGATGAGGCGGCGCGGTTTGTGAAGCTGCGGGATGAGTTCGGCTTCGACGCGTTCAAGTGGCGCGTCGGTGCGGAATGCGGGCGGGACCAGGACGAATGG
Organism: Paracoccaceae bacterium; assembly: GCA_046305855.1. GTDB lineage: Bacteria > Pseudomonadota > Alphaproteobacteria > Rhodobacterales > Rhodobacteraceae > Tabrizicola. Next base: position 16,795 of record JBKDYO010000136.1, on the reverse strand, counting down.
CCGGGGCGGACCGAGGCGGTTATTCCGATTGTTTCCAAGGCACTCGGGGACGATGTTGAGAAATTGGTTGATGGGAATTCCTGCTATTCTCCGGCCCGCGCCATCGAGGTGGGCCGCATGCTGGAAGACAACGGCATCGGCCATTTCGAGGAGCCATGCCCCTATTGGGAGGTCGACCAGACCGCCGAGGTACGGGCTGCCCTGAACATCGACGTGGCCGGGGGCGAGCAGGATTGCGAGTTCACTGCCTGGCAGCTGGCCATCGAGCACAAGGCCGTCGACATCCTGCAGCCCGACATCATGTACATGGGCGGGATCTGCCGGACGCTGGAGGTTTGCCGGATGGGCGAACGTGCGGGCCTGCCGATCACGCCGCATGCCGCAAACCTTGGCCTCGTGACGCTGTGCACCATGCACCTTCTGCGCGCGATCCCGAATGCCGGGAAGTATCTGGAATTCTCGATCGAAGGCCTAGATTACTACCCTTGGCAGCAGGGCCTGTTCCTGAACGATCCCTACCGGATCGTGGACGGGCATGCCATTGTCACCGAAGCCCCCGGCTGGGGCGTCGAGATCAACCCTGACTGGCTGGCCCGCGCCCGCCATCGCGTATCGGAGAGGACCTGAGATGCCCGGACTGCACGCCCATATCGACCCCGAGGGGCTTGAGGAATTCTCGGTCGTCTTCACCGACCGCTCGCTGAACCACATGTCGGCGCGGTTTCAGGGGGTCATGCGCGATGTTTCGGGGATGCTGAAAGAGGTCTACAAAGGCTCGGCAGTCGCCCTGATCCCCGGCGGCGGGTCCTATGCAATGGAGGCGGTGGCGCGGCAGTTCGGCCAGGGGCGCGTGCTGATCGTGCGCAACGGCTGGTTCAGCTATCGCTGGACGCAGATCTTCGAGGCGGGTGGGTTCGCGTCGGAGACGACCGTGGTGATGGCGCGCCAGACCGGGAACGATGCGCGGGCGCCTTATGCTCCGCCTCCGATTGACGAGGTCGTCGCGAAGATCCGCGAGGTGAAGCCCGAGGCGGTGTTTGCCCCGCATGTGGAGACATCGGCGGGGATCATCCTGCCGGACGACTACATCGCCCAGATGGCGGCGGCGGCGCATGAGGTGGGCGCGCTGATGGTGCTGGACTGCATCGCAAGCGGGTGCATTTGGGTGGATATGGCCGCGACCGGGGTCGATGTGCTGATCAGCGCGCCGCAGAAAGGTTGGTCGGCCTCGCCCTCGGCGGGCGTGGTGGTTCTGTCCCCGATGGGTGAAGCGCGGCTGGCCGAAACGGCGTCGAACAGCTTTGCCATCGACCTGAAGAAGTGGCGCGCGATCATGGAGGCCTATGAGAAGGGCGGCCATGCCTACCACGCGACGATGCCCACGGACGCGATCGTCGGATTCCGCGATGCGATGATCGAGACGAAGGACATGGGGTTCGAGGCCGCAAAGGCCGCGCAATGGGCGTTGGGGCGCGCGGTGCGGGGGATGCTGGCCGCGAAAGGGGTTCCGTCGGTTGCTGCCGAGGGCTTCCAGGCGCCTGGAGTGGTGGTGAGCTATACGAGCGACCCCGATGTGCAGAACGGATCGAAGTTCCGGGCCGAGGGTCTGCAGATCGCGGCGGGGGTCCCGTTGCAAGTCGGCGAAGGGCCGGAGTTCAAGACTTTCCGGCTGGGTCTCTTCGGTCTCGACAAGCTGAAGGACGTCGACGCGACGGTCGAACGGCTGCGTCGTGCAGTCGACGCGGTGCTCTAGAAAAGTACAGGCCGGAAGGGAGCTTCCGGCCTGTGCGATTCGGCAGTCGAGGTGATGATCACTGAGCGTTCAGGATCACTTTGACCTGGCCGACCGGGTTTTCCCCAGCACGCAGGTTGTCGGACGACGCGAACAGAGACACGATCTGGGCATACTGGCTGTTGGTCAGGTTCGACAGATCAGCGCCGGGAATCCAGGCCAGGATCTGCGACTGGATCGCCGAGGACAGCTCGACCGGGGCTTGCTGAGCGAAAGCGCCCGAAGCGGTGGCGGCAACCAGTGCGGTGACAAGAGCGATGCGTTTCATTTTGTAATCCTTCGGTTTTGTTTCGTCCCACCCAGTGTGGGGCGGTGAACAAGAGATGGACCCGGAAGGAGACAAAGGGAAATCACAGCTTCCTCGCCGGGACTCGCCGGACTGTGAACAACCGTGGGTCTTGTGGACCAAAGGGGCGCAAAACTTCAGGAAAATGCGGGAAATCCGCCCCGGCACGATCACATGTTTCAGGCTTCTCACAGCTTCTGGGGCGCCTGCCACTTCTCTGTGCAAAAATGCACGGAACGTCAGGACGGGTCCGTCGTTATCGCTTGCCTGCCGACGCCAAGACCGGCCCGCATCAGCATCTGGCGCACCGGTCGCGCCGAATAGAGCGCGTCAAGTGCCCGCGCGCGAAGGTCGCGGAGAAGCGGTGCTTCGGCCATCGACGCTCGGTTCAGAAGATCGATCCCGGTGACGCGGGCCTGAACTTCAAGATGGCGCTGGCGGTGATAGGCCTCAGTGACAGTAGGCAGGCCCGGATCCTCGCGATGCTGTTCGGCCAGGGTCAGAAGTGTCTGGAGGTCGGCCAGGCTCATGTTCAGGCCCTGCGCCCCTATCGGGGGGACAACATGGGCGGCCTCGGCCAGAAGGACGGTCCGCGGGCCGGACAGGCGGTCGGCGATCTGGCTGATGATCGGCCAGACCGAGCGCCGGGAAATCAGGGTCAGCGGACCGAGAACGGTGGCAGACCGGGCGGTCATCTCGGCTTCGAAATCCGGGACTGGCAGGGCCGCGAGGCGGGCGATTTCGGGGCCCGTCTCCATCCAGACCACGGCAGAAGCCGGACGTCCGTCGCGATCAGGCAGGGGCACGAGGGTGAAGGGGCCGCCGGTGCGGTGGACCTCGGTCGAGACATTCTGGTGCGGCACGTCATGCGAGACGGCGAAGGCCAATGCTTTCTGGCCGTAACGGGTGGTCTTGGCAGATATGCCAAGCGCTTCGCGGACAGGGGAATTGCGGCCATCGGCGCCGATCACCAGCCGGGCCGCAATTTGGGTGCCGTCGGTGAGGGTAACCAGCGCCTCGGCCTGGCGGGTCAGCAACCGGACAAAGCCGGTCCCCGGCCTGAAGCTGACGTTGGGCAGTTCTGCAAGACGGGCCACCATCTCGCGGCGGAGGAGCCAGTTTGGCAGGTTCCAGCCAAAGGGAGCGTCCGATATGTCGGAGGCGTCGAACTCCTTGATGAGACGGGCCTCGGGCTCGGCGCCGCCGGCGTCGATGATGCGCATGACCTGAAGGGCTGCGGCGTGGGGCGCAAGGCGTGACCAGAGACCGGCGGCCTGCAGGAAGGGGATCGAGGGTTGCAGGAAGGCTGTGGTGCGCAGGTCCGCGCCGTCGGCATCACCTTCCGTGACGGGCGGGCTGGGATCGACGCAGATCACGCGGAACCCGGCCGAACCGAAAGCGCAGGCGGCAGTGAGGCCGGCAACGCCGCCGCCGGAGATCAGGATGTCGGTGGTTTCGCGCATGGAGGGCCTCCGGCAGTCAGCATAGGCCGCGCGGCAGGGCGGGGCCAGAGGGCAGGTCGTCTCAGGGTCTCGCCAGGATGACGAGAATCACGAACATCACCGGGACCATGGCCAGCGCGGTCAGGACTAGCGCGGCGAGGCCCCAGGTCTGGATCGCAAGCACCAGGGCGGTCAGCGCGATGACGAGAAGGTAGTAGATCGTGTCGAGCTCGCGTTCGATGGCGCGGATCAGGCCACCGATCACGGGAATGGCCCGGAAAAGGCGGCCAAGGGGGCTGGGTGCAGTCAGGAAGGTGGCGGTCATCGTGGCCTCGGTCAGTGCGTCACTCCGAGAGATAGGGTGCTGCCGCGGCCTGGTCATGTGACCGGTTGTCACCCCACAAGACGGCCAAGGAAGGCGGCGAGGTCGTCGGTGTGGTGGTGGATGTGGTCCGCCGGATCAGGCGTCGGCGCGACATGGACCGTCCGCATCCCAAGCGCATGAGGGACAGCGAGGTTTCGCGTGTCATCCTCGAACATGGCGGCGGTCTTGGGGTTCAGGCCGTCCAGCGCGAAGACGGTGGCAAAGGCCGCGGCGTCGGGCTTGGGGTGGAACTGGGCGTGTTCGACCCCGTAGATCGCGTCGAAAAGCCCGCCAAGTCCCCGCGCGGCAAGGACTTTTTCGGCGTAGGGCGCGCAGGCGTTGGTGTAGATGATCTTGCGGCCCGGCAGGGCGGAGATGCTTTGCGCGAGCCCGGGGTCGGGAGAGAGGACCGAGAAGTCGATGTCGTGGACGTCGGTGAGGTAGGGGCCGGGATCGACGTCATGTTCGCGCATCAGGCCGGCCAGCGTGGTGCCGTAGGTCTGCCAGTAATGAGCGCGCAGGTGATCGGCGCGCGCCCGGTCGACCTGAAGCGCCTGCATGACCCAATCGGTCATCTTGACCTCGATCTGGTCGAACAGCCGCATGTGCGGCGGGTAGAGCGTGTTGTCGAGGTCGAAGACCCAGGTGGTGACGTGCGTGAAGTGCTGCTTTGGCATGGGCAAGGGTGTAGTGCGGGGGTGCGGCCATGGGAAGGGTTGATCGCGGGGCTTCGCGCGGCTTATGGTCCGGGCCGCGCCTGCGGGGACGGGCGCAGGGGGACCTGGACAGTGCAGAAAGACGCCTACACGCTTTTGATGGAAGCAATCGAGTCCGGGGTCTACAAGCCCGGCGACCGGCTGGTGGAAAGCGAGCTGGCCGAACGGCTGGGGGTCAGCCGCACGCCGGTCCGCGAAGCGCTGCAGCGGCTGGAGACGCAGTCGATGCTGACACGGGACGGGCGAAGCCTGATCGTGGCAAGCCTTGACCACAACCAGCTGGCCGAACTTTACACCGTGCGGACCGAGCTTGAGGGCCTTGCTGCCCGGCTGGCAGCACGGCATGCGACGCCAGAAGAAGTGCGCGTCCTGAAAAGCATGGTGGTCGAGGACCGGGCGCTTCTGGGCGGCGATCCCCGCGCGCTGAGCCGCGCCAACAAACGGTTCCACAAGCAGATTCATCTCGCCAGCCACAACCGGTTTCTGGTGCAGCAGCTGGACCTTGTGCATCGCAGCATGGCCTTGATGGCGAACACGTCCTTTGCGGCCGAGGGGCGCGACGAGGTGGCGCTGGTCGAACACGCCCAGATCGTCGCGGCGATCGAGGCGGGGGATGGCGATGCGGCCTATGCGGCGCTGAAGTCGCATATCAGCCAGGCGTTCGAGACCCGGTTGCGGGTGGAAGCCGGGGAATTGCGGACCCGCTAAGAGACACGCCCGGTTGCAGTGAATGTCCCCCTTGCAGGGTCAGTCCTTGGCCTCGTCCGCGGGGTCAAACAGGCCGTGCGTGGTCTTGTCCCAGTAGAACGGGCGCGTCGCAAGTTCCATGAGGCCCTTGTAGGCCGCCAGCGACGCCAGCGGGTAATAGAGCTTCAGCGTCAGCACCCAGAGAAGGCTTAGGCCATGGGTCGTGCGGCCAAGCCCAAGCGCGCCGATAATGATATTGGCTGCTTCGGACAGGAAGAAGGTCCCGCCGATGATCCAGAGGGCGGGCCAGGGCAGGGCGGTGTACAGCGGATGTTCGAAGCCGAGGGGCAGCAGCATGAACGACCAGAGCAAGGGTGCGAGCAGGAACTGGGCGATGGTGCCGAGGAAAAGCACCTGGAAGCCCAGAAAGCCCTTTGGCCCCAGTTGCCGCCAGAGAAGCCGGGGCTGCCGCATGTGCACGGCCCAGGTCATGATGTAGCCCTTGATCCAGCGCGAGCGCTGCTTGACCCAGGGGAGCGGGCGGCAGTTTGCCTCTTCATGGGTGACGGTCTCGATCAACTCGGTCCGGTAGCCGTGGCGGGCGAGGCGGATGCCAAGATCGGCGTCCTCGGTCACGTTATGGGCGTCCCAGGCGCCGAGCTGGTCCAGCACGTCGCGGCGAAAGAACAGCGTGGTGCCGCCGAGGGGCACGACAAGGCCAAGGCGCGCGAGGCCGGGGAGGACAAGGCGGAACCAGCCCGCATATTCGATGGTAAAGCAGCGGCTTAGCCAGTTGGTGCGGGGATTGTAGTAATCGAGCATGCCTTGCAGACAGGCAACCTCGGGGCCAGAGCGCTGGAAGCGTTCCACGACTTTCAGCAACTGATCGGGTTCGGGCGCGTCTTCGGCGTCGTAGACCCCGACGATGGCCCCGCGTGCGTGGTCAAGCGCGTGGTTCAGCGCGCGCGGCTTGGTCTTGACCTGGCCTTCCGGCACGACGACGACGCGCATCCAAGGGGGCAGTTCGGCACTGGCCAACGCGTCGAGGGTGACGTGATCCTCGGCCTCGACCACAAGGATGACATCCAGAAGCTCGGCCGGGTAATCGAGCCGCGCGAGGCGGCGCACAAGGCGGGGGGCGATGTCGGCCTCGCGGTAGAGCGCCACGATGATCGAGACGACGGGCGGGATCGCGTCGCTGGCGGGCTCGGGTCCGGGGGAGGGCGCGCGCAGGGCGGCGATGGTGGCGGCAATCTTCAGGATGACAATGCAGACAAGCGACAGGACAGCGAAGCCGAGAGCGGCAAGTCCGGTTGCAAGTGGGGCCAGTACAAGGGCCAGAAGCAGGGCCGCGAGGACGGCCATCGCCTTTGGGGCCTGATGCAGGCGGGACCAGGAGCGGCAGCTTTCGGCGTCGGCCACCCGGGTTTCGGCGGCGCGCGCCAGAAGATCGCCACGGCGGGCGTGGATTGCCGTCAGGATGGCGCGGGGCGCTGCGATGCCGGCGGCGACCGGGCCAAGCCGCGCCTCCAGCATCGGGCGGAGGCGATGAAACTCCTCGGGCCGGGAGGTGGCGACGATGGTGACATCACCTACCTTTTGCCACGGCACAAGTGCGTGGCGGAGGCAGTCCTGCGGACCGACGGCGTCGATCAAGCGGGGATCAGGATGCGCGGCTTCAAGGTCAACCACCCGGAGGCCCCAGTTCCGGGCATCGACCCCAAGGAGATCGCGTTCGACGACAAGGCCGCGCGCGCGGAGGACATCGGGAAGACGCCCAGCCTCACGCCCCTGGTGCGACAGGGCGGTCAGCATCTCATCTGGGGCGACGACGCCTGCGCGCAACAGCGAGGCGCCGACGGCAAAGCGACGCGGTCCCCGGGGCGTGGGGACAGGCTGCAGGTCGATGATGCGTTCGGCGGCACCCATGCCGGTCCCCTAGAGGTTACGGGGGCCAGAGTGCGCGCTCGGGGTTAACAGGCAGTTAACCCGTTTCAGGCGGCGCGGCGGGACTGCATCTCGGCGGCAAAGCGTTCGAAGAGATAGAAGCTGTCCTGCGGGCCGGGCGAGGCTTCGGGGTGGTATTGCACCGAATAGACCGGCTTGCCGTCCACGGCGATCCCGCAGTTGGTGCCGTCGAAAAGGCTGACATGGGTTTCCGACACGCCCTTCGGCAGAGTGTCGGCGTCCACGGTGAAGCCGTGGTTCATCGAAGTGATCTCGACCTTGCCAGTGGTGATGTCCTTCACCGGGTGGTTCGCGCCGTGGTGGCCGTGGTTCATCTTGCGGGTCTTGGCCCCCAGCGCGAGGGCCAGCATCTGGTGGCCAAGGCAGATGCCGAAGAGCGGCAGGTCGCGGGCAAGGACGCCCTTGATCATCGGCACGGCGTAGGCGCCGGTTGCCGCCGGGTCGCCGGGGCCGTTCGAGAGGAACACGCCCTCGGGGTTCAGCGCGAGGACGTCTTCAGCCGTGGCGCTGGCGGGCAGAACGGTGACTTCGCAGCCGACGGAGGCCAGGCAGCGCAGGATGTTGCGCTTGGCGCCATAGTCGATGGCGACCACGCGGAACCCGGGGCCGGTCCGGCGGGTGTAGCCTTCCGGCCAGGCCCAGCGTTTTTCGTCCCAGCGGTAGGACTGGGCGCAGGTCACGTCCTTGGCGAGGTCCAGCCCGACGAGACCCTTCCAGGCGCGGGCCTTTGCGACGAGCTTCTCGATGTCGAATTTGCCGTCCGGGTTGTGGGCCAGTGTCACATGCGGCGCGCCTTGCTGGCGGATCGCGCGGGTTAGGCGGCGGGTGTCGATGCCGCCAATGCCGATGCGACCGATCTTCGTAAGCCAATCGGTCAACTCACCCGTTGCGCGCCAGTTCGACGGTTCGGTCGGGTCCCATTTCACGACCATGCCGGCGGCGGCAGGGGTTCCCGTCTCGTCATCCTCGGGCGTGACGCCGGTGTTGCCGATGTGGGGGAAGGTGAAGGTCACGACCTGGCCCGCGTAGGAGGGGTCGGTCATGATTTCCTGATAGCCGGTCATCGCGGTGTTGAAGACAAGCTCTGCCACCGTCTCGCCGGTGGCACCGAAGCCCTGGCCGTAGAAGAGGGTGCCATCGGCCAGAGCGAGGCAGGCGGTAGCATCGCGCGGCGCGGGCATGGGCGACTCTCCATTTGGCGAATTGCGCGGAAACTAAGGGGGCGGGGGCGCAGGGTCAAGGGCGGATGCGAAAAGGATTGTTTCGTAAAAACAATGGTTTGGCTTTTCCGGGCGCAGTTGCGGTCGGGGGCCGTTCGGAGTAATCTGCAAAACTTGGGGAAACTACCGGAAAGTCCGAACCATGCTATTGCGCGACCGTCTGCAGACGGCCCTCAAAGAGGCCATGAAGGCCAAGGAGGCCGATCGGCTGTCCACGCTGCGCCTGATCAACGCCGCCATCAAGGACCGCGAGATCGCGGCGCGGGGCGATGCCGACGCGGGCGAGGTGGGAGAGCCGGAAATCCTGCAGATCATGGGCAAGATGGTGAAGCAGCGCCAGGAATCGGCCCGCGCCTATGAAGAAGGCGGGCGGCTGGAACTGGCGGAAAAGGAACTGGCCGAAATCGGCGTGATCCAGGAATTCCTGCCGCGGCAGATGGACTCGGCCGAGGTTGCGGCCGCCGTGGATGCGGCAGTCACCGAGACCGGTGCGGCAAGCATCCGCGACGTGGGCAAGGTGATGGCTGCACTGAAGGCCAAGTACACCGGCCAGATGGATTTCGGCGCAGTGGGCGCGCTGGTGAAGGCGCGGCTGGGCTAAAGCCGCGGGCGGTCGGCGACTGACGCCCGTGGGTGGCCCCGTGTCCTGCGTCGTCATTCGCACGGGTAGACTTCCGCGGTTGTGGTGACGTGATCTGGGCCGTCTGCCGGGGCGACAGTTGCGTTTGGACGCTGAGGGTGCGCGCGTTCTTCCCGTCCTCCTGAAGTGGGAAAAGGAAGCGTCCTTCGATTCGGTCGCTACCAGGACTGGTAGTGGTGGGCAGATATTGCGGATTGGTTGTGAGCCGTCGCGAGATTTGGTTGATCGTGAGCCCGATCCGCGCTAAGGATCGGGCACAGGTGCTACGGACGCGGAAAAGTAACCCTGACGGGAACGGGGCCCCCATCACTGGCGGGTCCCGTTTCTTTTTGGGCCAAGGGGTGAATCAGAAAAGACGCCAGGTGCTCGGACGCGGTCCTTGCATGGGTCTTGCGACCCCCCCGACGTCTTCCTGATGGGTTCACCCGTTGCCAGGTTTCCCGCATCCAGAGATCCTTGCGAACCCCTGTTGCCACGGCCGGTCCGAAGACCCATCCGTAGCCGCTTCGACCCTGTCCCCACCGGTCCTTCAGGTCTAAGACCTGTTGGCCCTGCGTTCGTCCGTTCGCCCCGGGGTTCCAGCCCAGACTTGCGTCTGGTCTTTCCGCCCACAGCAGCCCGGAGGCCGTTGCGCCCGCCCGGTGTCTTGCGATCCGTTTCGGTAAGGAAAGGGTCGCAAGGAGACCCGAGTCGCGCAAGGAAATTGCGGGCTTACGCGAAAGTTTTCTGGGGATAAGACGTTGATTTTCTTTGTGGATATCCTGTGGACAAGGCGAATAGCGGTGTGATCGCGGCAGGTTGCGGGGTGTTGTGAATGTGACACCGGACGGGTCCGCGAAACGAGGCCGCGACCTCACTTCGGCTGCAGCCCTTTTTGCCGAGAACGTCAGCGGTCCTGGCGTTGGGCCAGGGCGTGCTCCAGCTCGTCCCGCAGCGCAACCCGTTCGTCTTCCGAGAGGAAGGCCCCCAACTCGACCTCGCGCCCCTCGCCTTTGAGCGTCAGGTAGTTCGGCACCGGTCCGCCAGTTTCGTGCAATGTGAGGCGCAGCCAATAGGGGTTGGCCTCCCAGTCCTGGCGATTGCCTTTCGGGCCGTAGCGGACCAGCGTGATGCGATCCGGCGAAAGCCGCAGGTCTTCGACAATGTCGCGGTCGCGGCCGTTCTTGCGCAGCGCGAACCAGATCGCCCAGATCGCCGCCAAGAGGAAGGGAAGAAGCACCCAGAGGACCGGACTGCCGAGGATGCCGATCAGCGGCACGGCGATCAGGGCGGCGGTCGCGCCGATGAACCAGACAAAGCCGCGCTGGGTCAGTGAACGGTGCGGCCAGAGGTGAAGGCGCTGTTCGGATCCGTCAGGAGGAAGCCATTCGTAGGGCATGGGCGTCTCGGGTGGCGTTACTTCGGCAAGCCTGCAAGGAAGCTGGCGAAAGCGGCACTGTAGGCCGCCGGGTCTTCGGCGAATGATCCAAGGTGATCAGCCCCGGTCCAGAGCGTCACGGTGGGCGCGGTGCGGGCAGCGGCCAAGGCCTCGCTGGGGGCTGCGGGGACCAGGCGGTCGCTGGTGCCATGCGCGATGAACAGCGGGCCGGGGAAGGCTTGGAAGACTGCGGCGACCTCGGCGTCGGGCAGGTCCAGCCCGGACTCCCACGGGATAAGAAGCCGTGCGACATACGCCACGACCCCGGAAAGGGGCTTGCCGGACTGCGCGGACAAATGGCCGATCACGGCTTGAAAGCTGATCGCGGGGCTGTCGAGCGCCACAGCTTTCACGCGCCCGGCCAGCGGGCTTTTGGCAAGGAGCTGGCCAAGGATCGCGCCGCCCATCGAATCGGCGACGACAAGGACGCCTGGGCTGGTATCCTCGGGCGCCATGTGGGCGACGGCGGACTGCAGGTCGGGCCATTCCAGAAGGCCAAAGCCATAGCGCCCGCTGGGGTCGGCGGGGGCGTTGGCGTCGTTGCGATAGCTGACCAGCAGCACGGACCAACCGGCCTGATGCAGGACCTGCAACGTGCGGTAGCCATCCTCGCGCGCGCCGGCGATGCCGTGGACATAGATCGCGCGGCCCGCCTCGACCCCGGCTGCAGGGACAAGCCAGGCCTCGGCTGTGCCAAGCGGCGTTTCAAGGGGGATGGTCTGGAAGGGCAGGGAGAAGGCGGCCAAGGGATCGCCACGGTAGCCAAGGGTCAGGGGATCGCTTGGCGTTTCGGCGGCGGCCTGTTCCCCGCCAAGAGAGCCGACCCTGAGGGTTCCCGCGATGCTGTGGGCCAGAAAGTAGCCGGTGATTGCAAGATAGCCAGCCAGGGCAATGGCAGCGATGGTTGCCACGAACAGGACGATGCGCATCGGGAGCCTCTTGCCAGTCAAATGAACAAGGCCCCGGGCGCTGGTCCCGGGGCCTTGATGTGTCAGCGCCGATCAGTGGGCGTGGCTTTTGTCCCAGTCGGACTGCTTGGGCAGCTGCTCGAACGTGTGTTCGGGCGGCGGGCAGGGCAGGGTCCATTCCAGGGTGTCGGCGTATTCGTTCCAGTAGTTGTTCTCGGTGATCCGACGACCCCAGAGCAGCGTGTAGAACACGATGCCGATGAAGAAGATGAAGGAGGCGAAGGACAGGAACGCGCCAAGCGACGACCAGTAGTTCCAGTAGGCAAAGGCCTCGGGATAGTCGATGTAGCGGCGAGGCATGCCCTGACGGCCGAGGAAGTGCTGCGGGAAGAAGGTCAGGTTCGAGCCGATGAACATCATCCAGAAGTGCAGCTTGCCCGCCCATTCCGGGTACTGCCGGCCCGACATCTTGCCGATCCAGAAGTAGACCCCGGCGAAGATCCCGAACACGGCACCAAGCGACATCACGTAGTGGAAGTGCGCCACGACATAGTAGGTGTCATGGTAGGCACGGTCCACAGGGGCCTGGGACAGGACGATCCCGGTCACACCGCCGACGGTGAAGAGGAACAGGAAGCCGAAGGCCCAGAGCATCGGGGTCTTGAACTCGACCGACCCGCCCCAGATCGTCGCGATCCACGAGAAGATCTTCACGCCGGTGGGCACCGCGATGACCATGGTGGCCAGCATGAAGTAGCTTTGTTGGGTCAGCGACATGCCGACGGTGTACATGTGGTGCGCCCAGACGACGAAGCCGAGGACACCGATCGCCACCATCGCGTAGACCATCGGCAGGTAGCCGAAGATCGGCTTCCGCGAGAAGGTCGCGATGACCTGGGAGATAATCCCGAAGGCCGGGATGATGATGATGTAGACTTCCGGGTGGCCGAAGAACCACAGGATGTGCTGATACAGGATCGGGTCACCGCCACCCGAGGGGGTGAAGAAGGTGGTGCCGAAGTTGCGGTCCGTCAGCAGCATGGTGATCGCACCAGCGAGGACGGGCAGGGCCAGCAGGATCAGCCATGCGGTCACGAAGATCGACCAGCCGAAGAGCGGCACCTTGTGCAGCGTCATGCCGGGCGCGCGCATGTTCAGGAAGGTGGTGATCATGTTGATCGCGCCGAGGATCGAGGAGGCACCCGACAGGTGGACGGCGAAGATCGCGAGGTCCATCGCGTAGCCGCCTTCGGCGGTGGTGGTCAGCGGCGGGTAAAGCACCCAGCCGACACCCGCGCCGGTGCCAAGATCGCCGCCACCGCCCGGTGCCAGCATCGAGGCGACACCCAGCGAGGTCCCGGCGATATACAGCCAGAACGACAGGTTGTTCATCCGCGGGAAGGCCATGTCCGGCGCGCCGATCTGCAGCGGCATGAAGTAGTTGCCGAAGCCGCCGAACAGTGCAGGGATCACGACGAAGAACATCATCAGGACGCCGTGATAGGTGATCATCACGTTCCACAGGTGCCCGTTCGGCGTACAGGTCGCCGCGGCATCGGCCACGAAGCGCGCGCCCTCCTGGCACATGTACTGCACGCCCGGATGCATCAGTTCCATCCGCATGTAGAGCGTGAAGATGACCGAGATCAGGCCGACAAGACCGCCGGCAAAGAGATAGAGAATCCCGATGTCCTTGTGGTTTGTCGACATGAACCAGCGGGTGAAGAACCCGGGTTTGTGATGTTCGTGGCCGTGGATGGCTGCGTCCGCCATTGGCGTCCTCCGCTTTGGTCGTTCCGTTGTGCCGTTTGCACCCGCGAACGGGGGCCCGGTTCCCTTGTGATCCCGTCTTTAGCTGCGCCGAGGCAAGGTCGCAATGCACGAGTTTGCCGCAGGGGACAGAAATCGCGGGGAAAATGCAAAGGGCGCGGCCCCGAACTGGAACCGCGCCCTTAGGGATGGCACGAAGGCTGGATTACTGCGCGACAGAGGCGAGATAAGCGGCCACGTCCTCGCCCCCCGCGGCCAGCTTGAAGGACATCTTCGACTTGGCCGCATCGTCGCCAAGCGCCTGCTTCAGATAGGCAGCCGGATCGGCAGTATAGGCCGCAAGGCTGGCTTCGTCCCAGACCGCGCCGGTCGCGCCAAGTGCTGCAATCGACTCGCCGTACTTGAAGTCCGGGTCCGAGGCGATGCCGCGGCCGATCACGCCATAAAGGTTCGGGCCGGTGCGGCCGCCTTTCTGGATTTCGGTTCCGTCGGGCGCGATGACCGAATGGCAGGCCTTGCACTTCTTGAACGTGTCCTCGCCCGCAGCCGGGTCGCCTGCGAAAGCGGGCGCGCCAAGTGCTGCGACGGTCAGGCCAAGAAGGATGAACTTCGTCATGATGTCCTCGTGTTGATCAAAGAGCGCGTCAGGTGCTCTCATAGGGCGGAAGATGGGGGTCATACGGCCTGATATGCAATAGCAACGAGGTCGCAGGTCCCAAAGAAGGGGCTGTCAGGCGATAGCGACTGTAGTTCCGGCGCTCCTGCCAATGGCCTTTTCAAGGTCTTTCCGGGCGGATCTGTCTGCCAGCTTGTCCTGCGGCCGCGGACCCCTGGCGCGGCCTAGCCGCACGTCCGCTGGAAGGCACCGTCAAAGCTTGCCATCAGTGCTGCATCAAGATCGGCCATGGTCACGGGCAGCCCAAGATCGACAAGGCTGGTCACACCATGGTCGCGGATGCCGCAAGGAATGATACCGTCGAAATGCGACAGGTCCGGCTCGACGTTGATCGAGATGCCGTGAAAGCTGACCCATCGGCGGATCTTGATGCCGATGGCTGCGATCTTGTCCTCGGCGGGCTGGCCGTCGGGGCCAAGGCGGTCGGGGCGGGTGACCCAGACGCCGACCCGGCCCTGCCGGATTTCACCTTTGACGTTGAACTCGGCCAGGGTGTCGATCACCCAGCGTTCCAGATCGCGGACAAAGCAGCGCACGTCACCGCCCCGCGCCTTCACGTCCAGCATGGTGTAGATCACCCGCTGGCCCGGCCCATGGTAGGTATATTGCCCGCCACGGCCGACGGGGTAGACCGGAAAGCGGTCGGGGTCGACCAGATCGGTGGGCTTGGCCGAGGTGCCGGCCGTGTAAAGCGGCGGGTGTTCCAGCAGCCAAATCGCCTCGCCCGCCTGACCCGCGTTCATGGCGGCGACATGCGCCTCCATCGCGGCCAGCGTCTCGGGGTAGGGCGCAAGCTCGGGGAGATGGGTCCAGTCAACCATGATGCGCTTTCTATAGCGTGACGCGCCGTCTGGGGCGAGGGTCTGCGCAGGGGTGCGAAAAAGCCCCTTTTCATCCCGCGCGCCAGTCGCTAGATAGCGGGCGTCCAAACCGGACCCACGTGCGGATGTGGCGGAATTGGTAGACGCGCAGCGTTGAGGTCGCTGTTCCTTAACCGGAGTGAAAGTTCGAGTCTTTTCATCCGCACCAGGGTTCGCTGGACAAAACCAAGGGCGCGGGGGCGAAAACCCCCGCGCCCTTTGCCTTTGCTGCCTGCATCCGCTGTAGGAGTGCCTCCTTTTTTTGCTGGTTTTGCGGGCATAATGGCTGCTGTGGGGTGGTTATCTGCGCGTTCTTCCCGTTGCGGCGCAAAGCGGCCCAAACAGGTCGCGAAACTGCCGCTAGGCGTCGAAAAAGTGCGTTGCAATGGGGGTCACGTTTCGCTTTAGTCGAATCAAGCCAGAGGGCGCAAAGCCTCGGAACCATCAGGGAGACACGGGTGACGGCTGAGCCCCGCAACGACGCATTCGTCGCGTTTGAACACGTCCAGAAGAGCTATGACGGCGTCACGCTGGTCGTGAAGGACCTGAACCTGTCGATCGGCAAGGGCGAGTTCCTGACGATGCTCGGGCCCTCGGGGTCGGGCAAGACCACTTGCCTGATGATGCTGGCCGGGTTCGAGACCGCGACACATGGCGAGATCAAGCTGGACGGCGTGAACATCAACCAGGTCCCGCCGCACAAGCGCGGGATCGGGATGGTGTTCCAGAACTATGCGCTCTTTCCGCACATGACGGTGGGCGAGAACCTGTCCTTTCCGCTGGAAGTCCGCGGCATGGGCAAGGACGAGCGTGAAGCCAAGATCAAGCGCGCGCTCGACATGGTGCAGATGGGGGCCTTTGCCAACCGCCGCCCGGCGCAGCTTTCGGGCGGCCAGCAGCAGCGGATCGCGCTGGCCCGGGCGCTGGTGTTCGACCCGAAGCTCGTCCTGATGGACGAACCGCTGGGTGCCCTCGACAAACAACTGCGCGAACACATGCAGTTCGAGATCAAGCACCTGCACGAATCGCTTGGGATCACGGTGGTTTACGTGACCCACGACCAGGGCGAGGCCTTGACCATGTCGGACCGCGTCGCGGTGTTCAACGATGGCAAGATCCAGCAGCTGGCCCCGCCGGCAGACCTTTACGAAAGGCCCGACAACAGCTTCGTCGCGCAGTTCATCGGCGAGAACAACAAGCTTCTGGGCACGATCGAGGAGCTGACGGGCGACAAGGCGCTGGTGCGCCTGACGACCGGTGAGCTGATCGACGCCACGGCCGTCAACGCCAAGGAAAAGGGCGGCAAGACGCTCGTCTCGATCCGCCCCGAGCGGGTGGAGTTCAAGCCCGAGATGATGCCCGCGGGCGCCCATACCATTGACGCCGAAGTCGTCGAGATCATCTACATGGGCGACATCCTGCGCGCGGTCCTGAAGGTCGCGGGCTCGGATGATTTCGTGATGAAGATGCGCAATACGCTGGGGCAGACCAAGCTTTCCCCCGGCCAGAAGATCAAGGTGGGCTGGCATCCCCAGGATGCCCGCGCGCTGGACCCTTGATGCAGACCCGGCCGCGTTGAGCGGCCACTGAGACCCAACCAAAAACAGGGAGACTGCCTATGAAGAAAACCCTCATCCTCACGACCGCTCTGGTCAGCTTTGGCTTTGCCGCCAATGCCGACGTGACGGTCATGTCCTGGGGCGGCGCCTATGGCGAAGCCCAGACCGAAGCCCATGTGAAGCCGTGGGCTGCTGCGACCGGCAATGCCACGATCATGGTGGACAGCGACAACCCGGCCCCGGCGATCAAGGCGATGGTCGAAGCCGGCAACGTCACCGTTGACGTGGCATCGGTCGAATATGCCGACGCGATCCGCCTCTGCGACGAAGGCGTGCTGGAGCCGATCGATGCCGCCTCGCTGCCTGCCGGTGCCGATGGCACCCCGGCGACCGAGGATTTCCTCGCCGGTGCGATCACCGAATGCGGTGTGTCGACCGACATCTGGTCGAACGTCTTTGCCTATGACACCACCAAGTTCACTGGCGAAGT
>JBKDYO010000135.1:0-11180 GCA_046305855.1 Paracoccaceae bacterium | reverse complement strand
GGACAGCTGCTTTACCGAATTCGCCCAGCGCACCATGTTGAAGTCCCCGGCAAGGATCGCGGGCCCCTGCAGCCGGTCCAGGACCGGCAGGATAAGCTCTACATGATCGGCCTGCTGATAGGGCCAAGGCCAGTGCAGATGCACCGAGACCAGCCAGAACCGGTCCTGCCCTTCATTGCCCGCAACGACCTGCATCGCGGCAAGGCCTGGGCCGCAGAAGGCAGCGTCGGGCACCGGGGTCAGCCGGGTCAGGATCGCCGTGCCGCCCACCCGCGGGCCTGGGCAGAACTGCTGGTAAGGATAGACATCCCGCAGCGCCGAAAGCATCGCAATGTTCGGTTCGGACACTTCCTGCAAGGTCACGATCTGGGCATCTGCGGCGCGAATGTCGGCCTCAAGTGCCGGCAGATCGGCATTCCGGTATAGCATGTTCTTCTGATAGACCGAGTAGCTTCCAGGCAGGCCGGGCCAGGAATAGGCCAGAAGAACCTGGCCCCCGGTCAGAAGTGCCAGAAGCGTGGCGACGAAGGCTGCCATCCGGAGACCGGAAAAGCTTGCGACCACCGCAAGGACCAGAATGGTCGCTGCCGCGATCCCGCGTCCGACGGACAGCGAGTCCCCGATGGGATGCAGCCAGCCCAGGTAGCCCCCTGCCAGCGCGAGAATCGCCAGCCCGAGGGCCACCCCGATCGCCAGCTGCCAGTTTCTGTGTCCGTCACTCATTCCAGCTCCGTGACGCCAGCCTTGTCCGACGTCGCCTTGGTCATTCGATCAGCCGCGCCACCAGGGCGCGAAGGGGTGGGCCCATCTCGGCCCCTGTGGTCATTCTCAGGTTTTCTAAGCCGACTACTGCGGCATAAATGAGGTGCGCCTTTGTCTCCAGTTCGGCAACTTTGACACCAGCCGCCCCAAGAAAATCCTGCAGATCCGCCAGCCTCTGACGATCCACACGTTCCACAACAGCCCGCGCGCGCGGGTCGATGCGGCCCCAGTCACGCAGCGCTGGCTCGATCTCGACCCCGCCGTAAGCGTCACCTGGGCGGATCGAGACCATGTCGACCAGAAGGAAGATCTGGTCACGCCCGTCCAGGCCAGAGCCCTTGACCGCAGCAGTAATCGCTTTGGTCGCAAGGTGCTCCCACAGTTCAAGCATTGTCTGATGAAGTTCGGCGAGATCCTTGAAATGCCAATAGAAAGAGCCCTTCGTTGTCCCGATGTCGCGGGCCAGAGATTCGACCTTCACCGCCTGGATGCCGCCACGCACCAGCGCCCGCATCCCGGCCAGGACCCAGTCGTTTCGCCCCAGTCTTTGCTTATGCCCACTGCTGCTCATGCGACAAACATACGCAGCCGTATGGACAAGGTCCAGCGCCCAGGCTAATCCATACGCAACCGTATGGAGGATGAAATGAACGCTTGGCTTCTCGCTGCTGGAATTGCGGCATTGCTTCTTGATCTGGTCCATATCTTTCCCGGTGGACGCGAGATTCACCGGCCCATGGTTGCCGCGCACTGGCCCGAGCCTGCCAAGGCGATCTGGTCCGTTGTCTGGCATGCCGTCACCGCTGTCATGGCCTTTGGCGGTGTCGCTCTGATTGCAGCAGCCTTTCTGCCAGAGCATGCATTGGCGCTGTCCGCGCTGCCCATTGCCCTCTTTCTGGCCACGGCGGCGCTCTTCATCGTCTATGGCCTGAAGCGCCTGGGCACGGTTTTGATCCTGCCGCATTGGGTGGCCTTTGGCGTCATCTCGGCGCTTGGCCTGATCGGCCTCGCGGCATGACCCAGCGCGGCTGGCACCGCGCGCTGGCGGTCGGTCTTGGCCTCTTTCTGGCGCTCCATCTTGCCAATCATCTGGCGGGGCTGTGGGGGCAGGACGTCCACGCAGCGGTGCAAGGGGCGCTGCGGCTGATCTACCGCAACCCGGTTGTCGAACCCTTGTTGCTGGCCGCCTTCGCCGTGCAAGCCGGGATCGGAGTATCGCTGTTGGCCCGGCGGCGTCGGGTAACCCTGCAAACCGCCTCGGGTGCTTACCTTGCCGTATTCCTGGTGATCCACGTGGGCGCGGTTCTGACGGCACGCTGGCAGGGGACCGAGACCGATCTGGCCTTCGCCGCGGCCGGGCTGCACGCAGGCCCACCCTGGCCCATCATTTTCGCGCTCTACTACGGGCTGGCGGTGCTTGCGGTCTTCGCCCATCTTTCCGTGCCGGTCGGACGTCGCCATCCGCGCGCCGCCCAACTGACGCTTGCCCTTGGCCTTGGCCTTGCGGTTTCGCTGGTTCTGCTACTGCTTGGGGTCCTGACCCCGTTGGTGATCCCGACCGCCCTGATCGCCGCATTCCCGTGAACCTTGCACCCCTGCGCCCTGCGGCGTATGGGGGCGGCGAACCCCTTTGCCGCCATAGGTCCGAAGATGATCCCGCGCTATTCCCGCCCCGAAATGGTGGCGATCTGGTCCCCGGAAACCCGCTTCAAGATCTGGTTCGAGATCGAGGCCCATGCCTGTGATGCTCAGGCCGCCCTTGGGGTGATCCCGAAGGCCAATGCCGAGGCCGTGTGGCGGGCCAAGGACGTCACCTTCGACGTCGCGCGCATCGACGAGATCGAGGCCGTGACGAAGCACGACGTGATCGCCTTCCTGACGCATCTGGCCGAACATATCGGGGCCGATGACGCACGCTTTGTCCATCAGGGGATGACCTCATCGGACGTGCTGGACACCACGCTGAACATCCAGCTGGTCCGGGCGTCTGACCTCTTGCTCAAGGCGCTGGACCGGGTGCTGGCCGCGCTGAAGACGCGGGCGTTCGAGCACAAGGATACCGTCCGGATCGGGCGCAGCCACGGCATCCATGCTGAACCCACGACGATGGGCCTGACCTTCGCCCGCTTCTACGCCGAAATGGCCCGCAACCGTGCCCGTCTGGTGGCCGCGCGGGCCGAGGTTGCGACGGGAGCGATTTCCGGCGCGGTCGGCACCTTCGCCAACATCGACCCCCGCGTCGAGGAACATGTCTGCAAGATGCTCGGCCTGACGCCCGAACCGATCAGCACGCAGGTCATCCCGCGCGACCGGCATGCGATGTTCTTTGCGACCCTCGGTGTGATCGCCAGCGGCATCGAGAACATCGCGACCGAGATTCGCCACATGCAGCGGACCGAAGTGCTGGAGGCCGAGGAGTTCTTCTCGCCCGGCCAGAAGGGCTCGTCGGCCATGCCGCACAAGCGCAACCCGGTCCTCAGCGAGAACCTCACAGGCCTCGCGCGACTGGTCCGCATGGCAGTGGTCCCGGCGCTGGAGAACGTGGCGCTGTGGCACGAGCGCGACATCAGCCATTCCTCGGTGGAGCGGATGATCGGCCCGGATACGACGATCACGCTGGATTTCGCGCTGCACCGGCTGGCAGGGCTGGTCGAAAAGCTGGTGATCTACCCGGATAACATGTTGAAGAACATGAACAAGTTCAAAGGCCTGGTCATGTCGCAGCGCGTTTTGCTGGCTTTGACTCAGGCAGGCGTCAGCCGCGAGGACAGCTACCGTCTGGTGCAGCGGAACGCGATGAAGGTCTGGGAGAGGGGCGCGGATTTCAAGACCGAGCTTCTGGCCGACCCCGAGGTAACGGCGGCCCTTAGCCCCGCCGAAATCGAAGAGAAGTTCGACCTCGGCTACCACACCCGCCACGTCGACACGATCTTTGCCCGGGTCTTCGGCACCTAACGCAAGCGTGATCGGGGCCTGCGGGGCGGTCTTGCGATTTCCCTGCTTGCCCCTGCGTCAATCGTGCTACCTTTCGTAAGATTGCCGAAAGGAACGCCGATGCGCATGCTCCTTGCCGCTGCCCTTGCCCTTGCCCCGCAGATCGCTCTTGCCGCCGGCAGCGATGACAGCGAACCGCCAGAGCCGACCGAGACCACGATGGAGTGCGAAGAGGGCACGGTCTGGGACGAAAAGACCAAGACCTGCGTCAAGCCCGAGGACCAGAGCCTGAACGACGACCAGCGCTTTGGCGCGGTGCGCGAGCTGGCCTATGCTGGCCGGCATGAGGAAGCGATGCGGGTTTTGGTCGCGATGACCGAGGGCGAGACGAGCCGCGTGATGACCTATCGTGGCTTCCTTCTGCGCCAGACGGGCCAGATCGAGGCCGGTATCGCGGCCTATGAACGCGCCCTTGCGCTGGACCCGGCAAACATCCTTGCGCGCAGCTATTATGGCCAGTTGCTAGTCCAGATGGACGAGATCGCCATGGCCACCGACCAACTTGCCCAGATCCGCGCCAACGGTGGTGCGGGCACCTGGGCCGAACGCGCCTTGCAAACCGCGATCGAGACCGGAGTGACCTACACGTTCTGACCCCCAAAGCCCCCTAGGAGGACCTGATGAAGCCAGCCACGATCTTCGCCGTTCTCGCTTTCTCGCTGCTGCCAACCCTTGCCGCCGCCGGCAGCGGCTGCAGGGGCGAGCACAGCGACCAGACTGCCGCAAGCTGCATGGCGGGCATGGTCTGGGATGACACCACGGGCACTTGCGTCGAAAAACCGACCAGCTGACCCGTCGCAGTCAAGGTCCCGTTAACCCGCTGCTGCGAGGGTTCTCTCGACAGGAATCGATGAGGACCCGATGCCGCAGGACATGGTACCGCTTGCCCGGATCATCCCGGAACGCCGGGTAGTGCAGGTCGCGCCACTGCCGCGCCGCGCGCTGACACCGCGGCAGAAGGCGGCGGTGATCGTGCGCTACCTGCTTAGCGATGGCACCGCCCTGCCCCTCTCCTCGCTGCCCGAACACATGCAGGCCGCGCTGGCCGAGCAGATGGGGCAGATGCGGCTGGTCGATCGGTCGACCCTTGACGATGTGGTGTCGGAATTCCTCGCCGAACTTGAATCCGTCGGCCTCGCCTTCCCCGGCGGGATCGAGGGGGCCCTATCGATGATGGACGGCCATATCTCGCAATCGGCCGCGCAGCGGTTGCGGCGGATGTCCTCGACCTCGTCCAAGATCGACCCCTGGGAACGCATCATGGCGCTGCCCCCGGATCGTCTTCTGCCGATCCTGGTGAACGAGGCGGTCGAGGTCGGGGCCGTCATGCTGTCAAAGCTGCCAGTCGCCAAGGCGGCTGAACTTTTGGGCAAGCTTCCCGGCGATCGCGCCCGCCGCGTGGCCTTTGCGGTGTCGCTGACCGGCAATGTCGATCCCGAAACCGTGCGCCGGATCGGCGCGGCCTTGCTGGCCGAGCTTGACAACCAGCCCCCCAAGGCCTTCGACGTCGGCCCGGTCGAACGGGTGGGCGCAATCCTGAACGTCTCGCCCTCGCTGACCCGCGACGACGTGCTGCAGGGGCTTGAGGCCGAAGATGCCGCCTTTGCCGCCGAGGTCCGGAAGGCGATCTTCACCTTCGTCCATATTCCGACGCGGCTGAATCCCCGCGACACCCCGAAGATCACCCGTCTTGTCGAACAGCCGCAACTGGTCACGGCCCTTGCCGCCGCGATGGGAAAACCGGGGCTGGAAGAGGCGGCCGAGTTCATCCTGGCCAACATCTCGCAACGCCTGGCCCAAGGCCTGCGCGAGGAGATGGGCACCCGTGGCCGGGTGAAGGACAAGGACGCCGAAGAGGCGATGACCGCCATCATCGGCGCGATCCGCACGCTGGAAACCAGCGGAGAGATCACCCTGATCCAGCCCGAGGATGCCTAGACGGGGCCGCCCGCGACGACCCCCCCAGAGGTGTCAGAAGCGATAGTCCAGACGCAGCGACAGTTCGCCATTCTTCGTGTTCGTGCCAGTGCCGTCGAAGTTGTCCTTGCTCTCGACCAGATACTCCAACCCGGCGACGAACTTGCCGGTCGGGCCCATGGCGAACCGTGCCCCGATACCGTAGTTCGGCATGGTGTCCGAATTTTCCGTGCCTTCGGCGATGTCGAACTTGGTCATCCCGACGAAGGCATAGGGCAGGAATCGCCCGGCATCATAGCCGCCGATCAGCTTCACACGGGTCGCCTTCCAGTCGGCGGTGGGTGCAAGGTTGCCGAAATCGCCCTTGGAGTAAGAGAGTTCACCCCCCAAGACCACCCGTCCCAGATCGCGAAGATAGCCGACCTGGATGCCGAAACCCGACGTGTCATAGTCCGTCGTGCCGTTGTCGAACGAACCGTTGGTCGCACTAAGCCCGGCGTAAAGCCCGGTCCAGTCCCAACTTGCGGGTGCTGCCGGGGCTGCGATCACCGGATCGTCCGCAACCACGACCGGCCCCCCTGCCTGCACTGCGCCTGCGGAAACGATCAGCGCCGCGGCCAGAACGAATTTCATGATGTAGCCTCCAATCAAAGTTATGAATATCAAGAAGTATATCCAATTCTTATCGGAATGACAGACCGGAACTCCCTACTATCGTTGCGATATCTGGCACAATCCTTGGGCATCGTTGCGGTCGTTCCGCCCCTTGTCCGGCCAGTCCGAAGCCTCTAGAACCGCGGCATGTCCGCCGCTCCCATCTCTCAGGTCACTCGCGGCGTGGCATTGATGATCCTCGCGATCTTCTTCTTCACCGCGATGGATGCGACGGCCAAGGGGTTGATCGCGCGCTATCCTGCCCCCCAGGTGATCTGGGTCCGCTTTGCCGGGCAGCTGGCGCTGGTGCTGATCATCCTCGGGCCCCGGCTTGGTCCTGCGCTGCGAACGCGCTTCCCGGTCCTGCACTTCTGGCGGTCGGCCTCGCAGTTCGGGGCGACGACCTTTTTCTTCCTTTCCCTGCCCCATGTCGGTCTGGCCGAAGCGACGGCCATCGCCGACATCAACCCGGTGCTGATCACGCTGGGGGCGGCGCTGTTCTTGGGCGAAAAGCTTGGTCCGCGCCGGATTGCCGGGGTCTTCGTCGCGCTGGCGGGTGCACTAATCGTAATTCGGCCCGGTGCGGGGGTCTTCTCGTGGTGGGCGATCCTGCCGCTTTTGTGCGCCATCTCCTACGCGACAAGCGCGCTTTTGACCCGCAAGGTCGGCGCGCAGGAAAGTGTGTGGAGCTCGATGGTCTATGCCTCGCTGTTCGGAACCCTGGCCGCGGGCGCGGCCCTGCCTTTCGTCTGGGAGCCCGTGGCGGCCGGGGACCTCTGGCAATTCGGGTTGATCGCCTGCCTGGGGACCTTGGCGCAACTCTGCATCATCCGCAGCTTTTCGATCACCGAGGCCTCGGTCGTGGCACCCTTCGCCTATCTGGGCATCGTCTTCGCAACGATCTGGGGGGCGGTGCTGTATGACCAATGGCCCGACCGCTGGACCGTGATCGGTGCGCTTGTGATCGTGGGCGCGGGACTTTATGTGTGGCACCGCGAGAACCGGGCGTCGCGCACGCCAAAGCCCTGAAAGCCCCGATGTCCACCGACGGTGAAGACAGCCCTCCGTTCCGGCCCGATCATTTCCTGGTCAACGTCGCAGCACGCGGGCTGATCGGGTTGGCGCTGGCCCTGCCCTATGCCTGGCGGGTGGGCTTTGTCGGCTGGCTGATGCGGCGGGTGATCGGGCCTTATGCCGGCTATGGCGCGCGGGCCCGGGAAAATCTGGCCCTGGTCTGGCCTGACCGGCCCGAGGCCGAGCGGCGCGCGATTGCCGAGGCCTCGCTGGACAATGCCGGTCGGACACTGATCGAGAACTACTCCACCCGCGCCTTCCTGAAGCGCGCACAGGCGATCGAGCCTGAGGGACCGGGCTACGCGGCCTTGACTGCGGCGCGCGCGGCGAAACGGCCGGTGATCCTCGTCTCGGGCCATTTCGGCAATTACGAGGCGGCGCGGGCGGCGCTGGTGGCCCGGGGGTTCGACATCGGCGGGCTCTATCGCAACCTGTCGAACCGCTATTTCAACGCGCATTATGTCGAGACGATGCAGGCCTTCGGGGGGCCGGTCTTTCCGCAGGGCCGGGCGGGAACGGCGGGCTTTGTCCGGCATCTGAAGGCCGGCGGGCAGCTGGTGCTTCTGTTTGACCAGGATGTGCCGGGCGCACCGGCCCTGCCCTTCCTTGGGCACCCTGCGCGCACGGCCCTGTCCGCTGCCGAACTGGCGCTGCGGCTGGGGGCGGATCTGATCCCGTTCTTCGCCACGCGCCTGCCGGACGGCCTGAATTTCCGTGTGACGCTGGACGCGCCCGTACCGCCGAGCGACCCGGAGACGATGATGCGCAAGGTGACAGAGGCGCTGGAGGCTCGCGTGCTGGCTGAGCCGGGACAGTGGTTCTGGATTCATCGCCGCTGGAAGGGTGGCGGCCGGGCCTGAATCGGGAGGCTTTTTCCGGTTGTCAGCGTTCAGTCGACCCGGGCCGCTGCCAGGATCGCCGCCGGCCCATCCTGCTGCACGATCACCGCACCCGGTTCATCACCATCGAAGGGCGCAGAAACCTCCAGGGGTTCGCGACCGGACCAGTCTTCCAGCCTCTCCCACGAGGTCACGATATTTGTGTAGGTGATCGTCTTTCCGGCATTCTCGCCGCGTTCGATCGTCACCGTTTCCTCGGGCCGGTAACGCACCAGCTGCACCCGGACGGGTTCGGTCAACGGCGGGTCGGCCTCGGCGCGGATCACCAGCCGGTCTCCCTCACGCGTGACCGTCAGCCGCACGGTCTGCCCCGCCTCAAGATGCGCGCGCAGCCGTTCTGCGGTTTCACCCGGGGCAAAACCCTCGATCCGGTCGGCGCCGCCGATGATCAGCTGCGGCGTGTAGATCGTCCGCGACCCGATGGCCCGGGCATAGGCCCGCTGCCGGTCGGAGAACTTCTCCTGCGCAAATTTGTCTGCCCAGCCGATGTAATCCCAGTAATCGACATGCAGGGCCAGCGGCAGGATCTGCGGGTTCGATGCCAGCATCGCGACGAATTCATCCGCCGGCGGACAGGACGAACAGCCCTGCGAGGTGTAAAGCTCGACCACCACAACTGGCTCTGCCTGCACCTGGGCTGCCGCTGCCAGCCAAACCCCGCAAGCAGCGCTGACGAAATGTCGCATATCGCGTATCCTGATCCCTTGTCCCCACCTTGTTATAGGGAGGCGGACAGACACGAGCCAATCAAGGTTTTGCGAGAGACCTGTCATATGCCGTAGGAAAGCCACAACGCGGGGCTGGATATTCGGCATACAATGGTATACAACGCCCGCAGCAGCCGCCTTTCCACCAGGGAGCCACTTCGATGACCGTCACCGTTGGACATGACCTTTCCAAGACCCGCAAGACCCTGACTGCCGGGGGCCAGACGGTCCACTACTACTCCATCCCCGCCGCCGAAGCCGCCGGTCTGGGCCAGTTTTCAAAGCTTCCCGCCTCGCTGAAAGTCGTGCTGGAAAACATGCTGCGGTTCGAGGATGGCAAGACCGTCACCGTGGACGACATCAAGGCCTTCTCGACCTGGGGCGCGAACGGCGGCCAGAACCCGATCGAGATCGCCTACCGCCCGGCCCGCGTGCTGATGCAGGACTTCACCGGCGTTCCCGCCGTCGTCGACCTTGCCGCGATGCGCGACGGGATCAAGGGCCTCAAGGGCTCGGCCGCGAAGATCAACCCGCTGGTCCCCGTCGACCTGGTCATCGACCACTCGGTGATGATCGACGAATTCGGCCATCCCCGCGCCTTCCAGATGAACGTAGACCGCGAATACGAGCGGAACATGGAGCGCTATGTCTTCCTGAAATGGGGGCAAAAGGCGTTCAACAACTTCCGCGTCGTGCCGCCCGGCACCGGCATCTGCCACCAGGTGAACCTGGAATACCTCGCCCAGACCGTCTGGACCGACGCCGACCAGAACGGCAACCTTGTCGCCTACCCCGACACCCTTGTCGGCACCGACTCACATACCACGATGGTCAACGGCCTTGCCGTCCTTGGCTGGGGCGTCGGCGGGATCGAGGCTGAGGCTGCGATGCTGGGCCAGCCCGTGTCGATGCTGATTCCGGAAGTCGTGGGCTTCAAGCTGACCGGCGCGATGATGGAAGGCACCACGGCCACGGACCTGGTGCTGAAAGTCGTGCAGATGCTGCGCAAGCACGGCGTGGTGAACAAGTTCGTCGAGTTCTACGGGCCGGGCCTTGACCACCTGCCGCTCGCCGACCGCGCGACCATCGCCAACATGGCCCCCGAATATGGCGCGACCTGCGGCTTCTTCCCGATTGATGACGAAACCCTCCGCTATCTGCACATGACCGGCCGCGACGAAGGCCGTATCGCGCTGGTCGAAGCCTATGCCAAGGCCAATGGCATGTGGCGCGGGCCGGACTATGACCCGATCTACACCTCGACCCTGCATCTCGACATGAGCGAGATTGTCCCCGCCATCTCCGGCCCGAAACGCCCGCAGGACTACCTGCCGCTCACCGACGCAAAAGCCAGCTTTGCCAAAGAGATGGAGGCCAGTTTCAAGCGTCCGCAGGGTGTGGAAGTGGCCGTCGACGGCGAAGGCTACAAGCTGTCCTCGGGCAAGGTGGTGATTGCCTCGATCACCTCCTGCACCAACACCTCCAACCCCTACGTCTTGATCGGCGCTGGTCTGGTGGCGCGGAAAGCCCGTGCCCTGGGCCTGAACCGCAAGCCCTGGGTGAAGACCTCCCTCGCCCCCGGAAGCCAGGTCGTGTCCGAATACCTGAACGCCGCGGGCCTGCAGGAAGACCTGGATGCCGTGGGCTTCAACCTGGTGGGCTACGGCTGCACCACCTGCATCGGAAACTCCGGCCCCCTGCAGCCTGAGATTTCCAAGGCGATCAACGAGGGCGACCTCGTGGCCGCCGCCGTCCTGTCGGGCAACCGCAACTTTGAAGGCCGGATTAGCCCGGACGTCCGCGCAAACTACCTCGCGTCGCCGCCGCTGGTCGTCGCCTATGCGCTGGCCGGGGACATGAACATCGACCTGACCACGGAACCGCTCGGCACCGGGTCCAACGGGCAGCCGGTCTACCTGAAAGACATCTGGCCCACGAACAAGGAAATCGCCGACATCGTCCATGCGGTCGTGACGCGGCAGGCGTTCCAGTCGAAATACGCCGACGTCTTCAAGGGCGACGCCAAGTGGCAGGCAGTCGAGATCACCGACTCGGAAACCTACGACTGGCCCGCGTCGTCGACCTACATCCAGAACCCACCCTATTTCCAAGGAATGTCAAAGTCCGCTGGCGTGATCAAGAACGTGGTCGGCGCGCGGGTGCTGGCGCTGCT
>JBKDYO010000134.1:0-3366 GCA_046305855.1 Paracoccaceae bacterium | reverse complement strand
TCCGTCGAACGCCGCTTCAAGCACCCGCTGCTGCAGAAGACCGTGCGGAAGTCGAAGAAATACCGCGCTCACGATGCGGAGAACAAGTTCAAGGTCGGCGACACCGTGCGCATTGAAGAATGCGCGCCGATTTCGAAAACGAAACGCTGGACGGTGGTGGTCGACGCAACCGCGTAACCCCCTCCGTCTCTAACGAAACCGCAGGGCGTGTCCCTGCAGGTCGGGAGACTACCAAATGATCCAGATGCAGACGAATCTGGATGTGGCTGACAACTCCGGCGCTCGCCGAGTTCAGTGCATCAAGGTTCTTGGCGGCTCGCACCGCCGTTATGCTTCCGTCGGCGACATCATCGTGGTGTCGGTCAAGGAAGCTATTCCGAAGGGCCGTGTGAAGAAGGGTGACGTGCGTAAAGCCGTCGTCGTTCGCACCGCCAAGGAAGTTCGCCGTGAAGACGGCACCACCATCCGTTTCGACCGCAACGCCGCCGTCATCCTGAACAACCAGGGCGAACCGGTCGGCACCCGTATCTTCGGGCCGGTCGTGCGCGAGCTGCGTGCCAAGAACTTCATGAAGATCATCTCGCTGGCTCCGGAGGTGCTCTGATGGCTGCGAAACTCAAGAAGGGTGACACGGTCGTCGTGCTCACCGGCAAGGACAAGGGCAAGAAGGGCGAGATTTCGTCCGTCAACCCGGATGCGAACAAGGCCGTTGTCGACGGGCTGAACGTGGCCATCCGCCACACCAAGCAGTCGGCCAACAGCCAGGGCGGCCGTCAGCCGAAGGCAATGCCTATCGACCTGTCGAACCTCGCCATCGTGGACAAGAACGGCAAGGCCACCCGCGTCGGTTTCCGTATGGAAGGCGACAAGAAGGTTCGCTACGCCAAGACCACCGGGGAGGTGATCTGATGCTGGATCAAGCCACCTACACGCCGCGCCTGAAAGCCGAATACAAAGGCAAGATCCGCGCCGCGATGAAAGAAGAGTTCTCGTATAAGAACGACATGATGATCCCGCGTCTGGACAAGATCGTCCTGAACATGGGCGTCGGCGAGGCGGTCAAGGACACCAAGAAGGTCAAGCAGGCCGCCGAGGAACTGTCCCAGATCGCCGGCCAGAAGGCTGTCATCACCAAGGCCAAGAAGTCGATCGCCGGCTTCCGAGTGCGTGAAGAGATGCCGCTGGGCTGCAAGGTCACGCTGCGCGGCGACAAGATGTACGAATTCCTGGACCGTCTGATCAACGTGGCTCTGCCCCGCGTCCGCGACTTCCGCGGCGTCAAGGGTTCAAGCTTCGATGGCAATGGCAACTACGCCATGGGTCTGAAAGAGCACATCGTGTTCCCCGAGATCAACTTCGACAAGGTCGACGAAGTTCTGGGGATGGACATCATCATCTGCACCAACGCGAAAAACGACACCGAAGCCAAGGCGCTGTTGAAGCATTTCAACATGCCCTTCACGTCGTAACGCGAGGAACCAAAGATATGGCAAAAAAATCCATGGTGAACCGCGAAGTGAAGCGCGCCAAGCTTGTGAAGCAGCATGCTTCCAAGCGCGCAGCACTGAAAGCGGTGATCAACGACCAGGCGAAACCGGTGGAAGAGCGCTTCAAGGCGACCCTGAAACTGGCGACGCTGCCCCGCAACTCGTCCGCTGTCCGGCTGCACAACCGCTGCCAGCTCACGGGCCGTCCGCATGCGTATTACCGCAAGCTCAAACTCAGCCGCATCATGCTGCGTGATCTCGCCTCGTTCGGCCAGATCCCCGGCATGGTCAAGTCCAGCTGGTAAGGGAGGAATCAGATGTCCATGAACGATCCTCTCGGCGATATGCTCACGCGTATCCGCAACGCCCAGATGCGCGGCAAGTCCACGGTGGCCACGCCCGCCTCGACCCTGCGCGCCCGTGTGTTGGAAGTGCTCCTGTCCGAAGGCTACATCCGTGGCTTCGAAAAGGCTGACACCGCCAATGGCCAGGGCGAATTCACCATCAGCCTGAAGTACTACGAAGGCGAGCCCGTGATCCGCGAAATCAAGCGTGTCTCGAAGCCCGGCCGTCGTGTGTACATGGGTGTGAGCGAGCTTCCCTCGGTCCGCAACGGCCTTGGCGTCGCCATCGTCTCCACGCCCAAGGGCGTCCTGTCTGATGCAAATGCACGCGCGGCCAATGTTGGCGGCGAAGTGCTTTGCACCGTGTTCTGAGGAGGGTGGAATGTCTCGTATCGGCAAGAAACCCGTCGCGCTCGTCAAAGGCACCTCTGCCTCGATCAGCGGCCAGACCATCGAAGTGAAGGGCCCGAAAGGGACCCGTTCCTTCACCGCAGGCGACGACGTCACCCTCACCATCGAGGGCGACACCGTCAAGGTCACCCCGCGTGGCCTGTCCAAGCGCGCGCGCCAGCAGTGGGGCATGACCCGCTCGATGGTCGCGAACCTGGTGACCGGCGTCTCGGAAGGCTTCAAGCAGGACCTGGAAATCCAGGGCGTCGGCTATCGCGCCGCGATGGCTGGCAACGTCCTGAAACTGTCGCTGGGCTATTCCCACGAAGTGAACTTCGACGTGCCGAAGGGGGTGACCATCACCGTCCCGAAGCAGACCGAAATCACCGTGGAAGGCATCGACCAGCAGCAGGTTGGCCAGGTGGCAGCGAACATCCGCGAATGGCGCGCACCCGAGCCCTACAAGGGCAAAGGCATCCGCTACAAGGATGAGTATATCTTCCGCAAGGAAGGCAAGAAGAAGTAAGGGTGGCAAAATGGCTTTGAAAAAGAGAGAGCTGTTCCTCAAGCGCCGCCTGCGCGTCCGGAACAAGATCAAGGCGACCTCGCATGGTCGTCTGCGCCTCAGCGTGCACCGTTCGTCGAAGAACATCAGCGTCCAGCTGATCGACGACGTGAAGGGTGTGACGATTGCGGCAGCCTCCTCGCTCGAGAAAGATCTCGGCGTGGTTGGCAAGAACAACGTCGAGGCTTCCGCGAAAGTGGGCGCCGCGATTGCAGAACGGGCCAAGAAGGCCGGGGTCGAAGAGTGCTACTTCGACCGTGGCGGCTTCCTGTTCCACGGCAAGATCAAGGCGCTTGCCGATGCAGCCCGCGAAGGCGGTCTGAAGTTCTAACTTTGGCGGGCGGTGGCAACACCGCCCCGATGATCCGGGTCCGTCTGGACACCAGGATTGGTATCAACGGCGCTGCGCGCGCCACCACGAAGGATTTGCCCGATGGCAGAACGTGATAACCGCCGGGAAGGCCGTGGCAACGACCGCCGCGACACCCGCCCGGAAGAAACCCCGGAATTCGCTGACCGTCTGGTCGCGAACAACCTCGTCTCGCAAAACGTCAAGGGTGGCAAGCGCGTCGGCGTTGCG
>JBKDYO010000133.1:0-39024 GCA_046305855.1 Paracoccaceae bacterium | reverse complement strand
ACCGAAGAGGTCACGGGGATCGACATCGTCCAGGCCCAGATCCTGATCGAGGAAGGCAAAAGCCTGCCCGAAGCGACGGGTGTGCCGTCGCAGGCCGACGTCAAGCTGAGCGGCCACGCCGTGCAGTGCCGGGTGACCACGGAAGACCCGCTGAACAATTTCATCCCGGACTATGGCCGCCTGACCGCCTATCGCTCCGCCACGGGGAACGGCATCCGCTTGGATGGTGGCACGGCCTATGCGGGCTCGGTCATCACGCGCTACTACGACTCGCTGCTGGTCAAGGTCACGGCCCATGCCCAGACGCCCGAGAAGGCCATTGCCCGGATGGACCGGGCTTTGCGCGAATTCCGCATCCGGGGCGTGGCCACGAACATCGAGTTCGTGATCAACCTTCTGAAGCACCCGACCTTCCTTAACGACACCTACACCACCAAGTTCATCGACACGACGCCTGAGCTTTTCGCCTTCAAGAAGCGGCGCGACCGGGCGACGAAGATCCTCCTCTACATCGCCGACATCACGGTGAACGGGCATCCCGAAACCGCTGGCCGTCCGAAGCCCCCAGCCGAGGCGAAGGCGCCGAAGCCTCCGGCCCTCAAGGCCTCGCCTTCGATGGGCACCCGCAACCTTCTGGAGCAGAAGGGTCCGAAGGCGGTCGCCGACTGGATGAAGGAGCAGAAGAAGGTCCTGCTGACCGACACGACGATGCGGGACGGGCACCAGAGCTTGCTCGCCACCCGGATGCGGTCAATCGACATGATCAAGGTGGCACCTGCCTATGCGGCCAACTTGCCGCAGCTCTTCTCCGTCGAATGCTGGGGCGGGGCGACTTTCGACGTTGCTTACCGCTTCCTGCAGGAATGCCCCTGGCAGCGCCTGCGCGACCTGCGGGCGGCGATGCCGAACCTGATGACGCAGATGCTGCTGCGCGCGTCGAACGGAGTGGGCTACACCAACTATCCCGACAACGTTGTTCGATCTTTCGTATTGCGGGCGGCAAAAACCGGGGTGGACGTCTTCCGCGTGTTCGATTCTCTCAACTGGGTCGAGAACATGCGCGTCGCGATGGACGCTGTGATCGAGGCGAACAAGGTCTGTGAAGGCACGATCTGCTACACCGGTGACCTCCTCGACCCGGCCCGGTCGAAGTACGACCTGAAATACTACGTCGACCGCGCCAAAGAGCTGAAGTCCG
The DNA here is from genome assembly GCA_046305855.1 of Paracoccaceae bacterium. GTDB lineage: Bacteria > Pseudomonadota > Alphaproteobacteria > Rhodobacterales > Rhodobacteraceae > Tabrizicola. The sequence continues at coordinate 37,826 of JBKDYO010000133.1, read as the reverse complement.
CGGGGGCGCATGTCCTTGGACTGAAGGATATGGCGGGTCTCCTGAAGCCCGCTGCAGCCCGGATCCTGATCAAGACGCTGAAGCAAGAGATCGGCCTGCCGATCCACTTCCACACCCACGACACCTCGGGCGCGGCGGCAGCCACGGTCCTTGCAGCCTGCGATGCGGGCGTGGATGCGGTCGACGCGGCGATGGATGCGTTCTCGGGCGGGACCTCGCAGCCCTGCCTCGGGTCGATCGTCGAGGCGCTGCGCAACACCGACCGGGACACCGGCCTCGACATTGCCGCGATCCGGCAGATTTCGGACTACTGGGAAGGCGTGCGCAAGCAGTACGCGGCGTTTGAATCCGGCATCCCCGCCCCCGCCTCCGAGGTTTACCTGCACGAAATGCCGGGGGGTCAGTTCACCAACCTGAAGGCCCAGGCCCGGTCGATGGGGCTGGAGGAGCGCTGGCACGAGGTGGCCCAGGCCTATGCCGATGCCAACCAGATGTTCGGCGACATCGTAAAGGTCACGCCCTCGTCGAAGGTTGTGGGCGACATGGCGCTGATGATGGTAGCGCAAGGGCTGACCCGGTCGCAGGTCGAAGACCCGGCGGTGGACGTGGCCTTCCCGGATTCGGTGGCCGACATGCTGAAGGGGAACCTTGGCCAACCGCATGGCGGCTGGCCGCAGGGCATCCTGAAGAAAGTCCTGAAAGGTGAGTCGCCCCTGACCGAACGTCCCGGCGAGACCCTGCCGCCCGTCGATCTTGAGGCAGTGCGCAAGAAGGTCTCGGAAGAGATGAACGGCATCACCGTCGATGACGAGGACCTGAACGGATATCTCATGTATCCCAAGGTCTTCCTCGACTATATGGGCCGCCACAAGCAATACGGCCCGGTGCGGACCCTGCCGACCCCGGTCTTCTTCTACGGCATGCAGCCCGGCGACGAGATCTCGCTGGAGATCGACCCCGGCAAGACGCTGGAAATCCGGCTGCAGGCGGTGGGAGAGACGACCGAGGAAGGCGAAGTGAAGGTCTTCTTCGAGTTGAACGGTCAGCCCCGGGTGATCCGGGTGCCGAACCGGGCCATCGTCGCCAAGACCGCCGCCAAGCCCAAGGCGCAAGAGGGCAACCCTAGCCATGTCGGCGCACCGATGCCGGGGGCCGTGGCCTCGATCGCGGTGACGGTCGGCCAGAAGGTGCGGGCAGGCGACCTCCTCCTCAACATCGAGGCGATGAAGATGGAGACGGGCCTGCACTGTGACCGCGAGGCTGTAGTGAAGGCCATCCACGTCCATCCCGGCAGCCAGATCGAGGCGAAGGACCTGCTGGTAGAGCTGGAGTGATGCTGCGCACGCTGTTTCTTGCCATGGCCATGGCTGGACCGGTCGTGGCACAGGACACCGTCATCCCCTATGCTGAGGGCGACCCACAGATGGCAGCAGCCATCGCCGAGGCGCGGGCGACCCTGCCGCTGTTTCTGACACATGCGCTGGATGCCGAGGGCAACTCGGTCATGGGCGCGGTCATCAAGGTCGGACTTCCGACCGTGGCAGGCAGCCCGGTCGACCCCGAACACATCTGGGTCGCGCCTTTCGCCCTGTTGTCGGATGGCAGCTTCGTGGGGCTTCTGGCGAACGAGCCTGCCTACCTCGGCAGTTTTCGCGCAGGGGACCGAGTCGATTTCACACAAGCGATGATCTCGGACTGGCATTTCGACGCGCCGTCCGGGCGATACTGGGGCAGCTACACGTCGCGGGTCATGCATGCGGCAGGGGCATTCGGCGATACGCCCTTTGACCAGCTCTTCGAACCCGACCCGGTCCCACCAGACTGGCGCTAGCCCGAATCGGCGATCCGCAGCCCATCCGATCCGCTGGGCAGTCCGGTGTTCCGAAATTTTCAACCGGGCCCGCATTTTCCCCTTGCAGGTCGGTGGGGGGTCCAATAAATCACCGCTCACCGAAACGGAGTGCGGGCGTAGCTCAGGGGTAGAGCATAACCTTGCCAAGGTTAGGGTCGTGAGTTCGAATCTCATCGCCCGCTCCAATCGGACCAGACGAGGGGCCCCTGTCGGGCCCCTTTGTCATTTCCGGACGCCTTACTCGGGGTAGACGCGGCTTTCTTCCTGTTCCATGTGGCGGCACTTGTTCAGCACCACGCCCAGGACCTGCGTCCGCTTGGCCAGATCCTTGCCGCAGCGGTCGACCTCGGTGATCGTGGTTTCATCCGCCGCCGCGACCATCAGGGCACAGTCGACCTGATCAAGGAAGGAAATCGCATCGTCATTCGCCAGCATGGGCGACATGTCGAAGAGGATGGCATCGGGACGCAGCTTGGCCTCGATCTCATCGATCATGTCGGCCGTGCGGGCAGCCGACAAAAGCTCGGCCGGGCTTGCCAAAGGATGCGAGTTTACAGCAAAGGCCAGGTTCTGGCCGATCCGCCTGATCTGGCTGTAATCCAGCCTGCCGCTGGCCAGCATGGCCGAGAAGTCCTGCCCCGTCGGCAGCCCCATCAGCGACAGCATGGTCGGGTGCCGCAGATCCAGTTCGACGAGAAGCACCCGGGTATCGGACATCCGCGACAGGCTTAGCGCCAGGTTCAGCGCGACTGTGGACTTGCCACAGCCTTGCGTGGGCGAGGTGATCGCGACGCGCGTCCAGCCGTTCGTGCGCAGCGCGCGGATCAGGTTGGTCCGCATCAGGTCGAAGCTGGCGGCGTTCTGGCCGGGGTGGTGGGCGACCACCCGGTTCCGCTCCAGTACTTTCGGGTCAAGTGTGACTTCGGCCAGGTCGTGCCAGGGGCCGCTCTCCATCTGGGGTTTCGACCCGGGGTTGGCGCCTTGCATCTTGCGGTCGCGCGCGGCCCTGGCCTTCGCGAGTGCCGATTGTATCCGTTCCATGTGATCCTACTCGGTCGAAGCAGGGACCGGCAGCGCGGCCCCATTCGTGTCAGTCGTGTTCGTGGCCAGCCCAAGAAGCGATCCAATCGGCGCGATGTAGATATGGATCACCAGCAGCAGCACAGGGACGTTGATCAGGAAGACGGCAAGCAGCGCGAAGCTGCCGTTCGAAAACTTGCGTACCGGCACCGCTCCGTCCAGAAACCCGACCGTTCCAAAGGGCGGCGCGCCGATCACCTTGGCCAGTTCCGACGGGCGGCGGATGGTCTGGTTCATGATCTCGAGCAGGAACAGAAGCGCGCCCGACAGGATCACCCCCGCCCCGAAGGCCGCGATCGAAATCCGCTTGCGGTTCGGCTCGGCGCGGAAGGCCGGCGGGACCGCCGTTTCGATCACCGAGATCCGTTGGCCCCGGTCGGTCGCTTCGATCCGGTCGCCCATCCGCGCTTCGGACAGGCTGGACACGGCCTCTTCATACTGCACGCGCAGGGTCTCGTAGTTGCTGCGCAACTCGGCCAGCCGGATCGAGTTGCCCGGCGTTGCCTGGATCGACGTTTCCAGCTGAACTAGGTCCTTTTCGACCAGCGCTTTCTGCTCCGCGAGGTAGGAAATCTGCCCGTCGATATCCAGCATCTGGACCTCGAAGGGCGTCAGCCGCCCGCCACCGGCAGCGTCGCGTTGCTCCGAGACCGCTTCTTCCAGCGCATTGACTTCGTTCTGCAGCGCGCGCACCCGGGGGTTCGTCGGCGAAAGCACAACAAGCGCCGAAGCCAGTTCCTGGCGCAGGTCGTCCAGGCGCTCTTCTTCCGGCGTGCGGGCCTCGGCGTTGGTGACAAGTCGACCCGTGCGGTCATAAAGCTCGGTCAGACGCTGGCGCCGGTCGCGCAGAGAGCCAAGGTCGCGGTCCACCTGCAAAAGCCGTTCCTGCTGAGCGGCTTGCCGGGTGCGACGGAACTCCAGGCTTTCCGGCAGCGCGTCGCGGTTGTTCTGCTCGAACTCCAGGATCAGCGCGTTCTGCTGGGCAAGCTCGTCCGTCAGCCGTTCGACCTCCTGGGTGAAGAAGTCGAGCGTGCTGGCCGAAGCCTCCGTGCGCAGCTCGGTGCTCCATTGCAGGATCTGATCGGCGATCTCGTTCGTCACGCTTGACGACAACTCCGGCTCCGAAGCCCCGAAGGATACCGTGACGACCCCAGTGCTGCCCTGGGTGTTCGGCATGTAGATCGAAACCCGACTGGTGACGTCGACCAGCTTCTGTTCATTGGTCATCTTCGGCGCATTGACGAAAAGATCATGGCGTTCCGCCAAGGCCAGAAGATTGTCCCGCGTCATGATCCGCTGCTGGATCGCCAGCAGGATTTCTTCGGTCGTGGACCGCACCGTCGAAGCGGCCAGTTCGTCGGGGATCTGTGCATTCTCGATCAGAAGGCGCGCCTCGGCCCGGAAGACCGGTGGCAAGGACACGGCATAAAGGATCCCGGCGGTCGTCGCCGTAAAGATGATCGCCGCGATGACCGGAAGTCGCCGCAGGATCAGGGAGAGATAAAAACGCAAGTCCAACGTCATCTATTGGGTCTCACTCGTCTCGCTTGCGGCAAAAGCCGAAAAGAACACGCCGTCGTCCAGAACTTCCTGGATGATGGCCGGCGTGATCAGCTTCTTGCCCTTTGTAAAGGCGTAGACCATCGCCAGATCGCAAAGCTGGTTCACCAAGCGCGGCACACCTTTCGTCAGGTCGTAGATCATGCTGACGGCGGGTCCCGTAAAGATTCGCTTTTCGGTGCCCGCCACCTTCAACCGATGCGGGATGTACCCCCGCACCGTCTTCAGGTCCATGGCCGAAAGATGATAGCTCGCCGCGACCCGCTGAGCGAACTGCCGCATGTTCGGTCGCGACACCAGAGCCCGCAGTTCCGGCTGCCCGATCAGGACAAGCTGCAACACCTCGTCCTTGCCCGAGTTGATGTTGATGAACATCCGCAATTCTTCCAGCGCCTCGGCCGACAGGTTCTGCGCTTCGTCGAAGATCAGGACGACGCTGCGACCCGCCGCATACTCTGACAAGAGAAACGACTGGAACCGCGAGAAGAGGTCGACATAGCTTTCTTCCAGTTCCGCAGGCTGTTCCAGCGCATGCAGCACCCAGCGCAGCAGCTCGGCCCGCGAACCGTGCGGGTTCGACACCAGCCCGACTCGCAACTCGGTCCCCAGCGAACGGACAAGATGCAAAAGCAGGGTGGTCTTGCCAGCCCCCACCTCTCCTGTGATCAGCGTGATCGGCGAATGGGCCCGCACACCGTATTCCAGCATCGTGTATGCCCGCTGGTGCGAGGGTGGCCAGAACAGAAAGTCAGGATCCGGCGTCAGCGCAAACGGGCGCATACTCAGCCCGAAATGTTCGGTGTAAAGGTCGGGCGAGCGGACCACCGGCGCTGACATCGACGGGTCGCGGCTCTTGCGGCGCCCAAGCCCGGCCATGCCTGATTCGCCAAACATCGGGGGCGGCGTCGCTGCGCTCAGATAGTCCGGATAGGTCGGGATGTCCGGAATAGTGTCAGCAGGGCGTGCGGGCGCAGGCGGCGCGGATTCCGCAGCGTTTCCAACATCCGGATCTAACCACAGGATGCGGGATAACAACCTGCGGGACCTACTGCGCGTCATCTACTCACCTTTAAGCAATTCCCCGGGTCTCCAGGGCTTTGTTCCCCTGTAATAAGCAAACTTGAACGGCAAGGCGACGGCTTCCAGACTACTGATGCCGAGACGGCAACAAAGTAGGGAAATCATTGGCGTAGGGTCTGGATTCCCCCAAAAATGGCCACTTTCTTACCCAATATCCGTGCGTATCTAGACGGACTCATGTAGGAAAGCTCAAGAAAATTTTGATAGCGCGCGAATCGTTGATGGTCCCGGTCAGTCCCCGGATTTCGGGAAGCTGCAGTGTAGGTGAGTTTGGGCAAGGAAGTCCCGGTGCCTTGGCAAAGGCCCGGAACCGTGGTCTTGAGCGCCCGATGCGGTTGACAGCCCGCAGGTCAGGTTCGCGCTGCGTGAAAGACAAGTCGAGAGGGTAATGGCATGAAGGACGGGGCGCAGGACCTTCCGGCAGAAACGGACATTGCAATCGTTGGGATGGCTGCGCACCTGCCGGGTGCCGCCGACATCGCCGCCTACTGGGAAAACCTTCGCGAAGGCCGTTCGGCTGTGCGGCGGCTGACCGATGAGGAAATCCTCGCCTCGGGTGAAAATCCTTCGGTCCTTCGCAACCCGGCCTATGTACCGGCTGCGGCGCTCCTTGAAGGATTCGACCGTTTCGACGCTGAATTCTTTGGATTTTCTCCGAAGGAAGCCGCGATTCTTGACCCTCAGCATCGCCAGTTCCTCGAAGTCGCATGGGAGGCCCTAGAAAACGCAGGCCACACGCCCGAAGGGTTCAAGGGCCGGATCGGTGTCTTTGCTGGCTGCGGGATGGGCAGCTATTTCTACTTCAACCTCTGCTCGAACCCGGCGCTGGTCGAAAGCACGGGCATGTTCCTTTTGCGGCATACCGGAAACGACAAGGACTTCCTGTCCACCCGCGTGAGCCATGTTTTCGACCTGAAGGGGCCGAGCCTCGGCCTCCAGACCGCCTGCTCCACCTCGCTCGTCGCCACCCACTACGCGATCCAGGCGCTGCTGAACGGCGAATGCGACATGGCGCTGGCCGGGGGTGTCACCATCGACCTGCCTCAGGGCCGCGGCTACATCTACAAGGAGGGCGAGGTCCTGTCGCCCGACGGGGTCTGCCACGCCTTCGACCACCGGGCGCAAGGCACGGTCTTCGGCTCGGGCGCGGGCACGGTCCTCCTGCGGCGGATGGACGATGCGCTGGCCGATGGCGACCACATCTGGGCCGTCATTAAGGGCAGTGCCGTCAACAACGACGGGGCAGCGAAGGCCGGCTATCTGGCCCCGTCGGTCGAAGGTCAGGCCGACTGCATCGCCACCGCGCTTGCCGTGGCGGGGACTCCTGCCGACACGGTCGATTACATCGAATGTCACGGCACCGGCACCTATCTCGGCGACCCGATCGAGGTCGCGGCGCTGACCGAGGCTTTCCGTCGCACGACCGACGCCAAGGGCTTTGCCCGGATCGGTTCCGTCAAGACCAACATCGGCCACCTCGATACCGCCGCCGGAGTGGCAAGCCTGATCAAGACCACGCTTGCGCTGCACAACAAGCAGATGCCGCCCAGCCTGAACTTCGAGGCCCCGAACCCGGCAATCGATTTCGAAGGCAGCCCCTTCCGCGTGAACGACCGCCTGACCGACTGGCCGCGGCGCAACGGCCCCCGGCGGGCCGGGGTGAACTCGTTGGGCGTCGGGGGGACCAACGCCCACGTGGTCGTGCAGGAAGCCCCGGCCCCGGCCGCGTCCGAAGCGTCGGACTGGCCGTTCCAGCTGATCACCCTGTCCGCCCGCAGCCAGTCGGCACTGGGCGAGGCCTCCTCGCGGCTTGCCGCCCACCTGCGCGCGCACCCCGAACAACCGCTCGCCGATGTTGCCTGGACGCTGAAGGTCGGCCGCCGCGGCTTTGAACATCGCCGCGTGCTGGTCGCCGAAACCCATGAGGAAGCCGCGAAGATGCTGGAGGCAGGCGATCCCCGCCGCGTCTTCACTCAGCGCCGGTTGGGCGATGCCCCGGATGTCGTCTTCATGTTCCCCGGCGGCGGCGCGCAATACCCCAACATGGCGCGCGACCTTTACGAGACCGAACCCGTCTTCGCCGAATGGATGGACCGCGGCCTTGCCGCGCTGAAAGATGCCGAGGCCGAGACCCGCGCCCTCTGGCTGCCCGCGTCCGGTCAGGAAAAAACCGCCGCCGAAGCCCTGCGCCAACCGTCGAAACAGCTCCCGCTCATCCTCATCGTCGAGGTGGCACTCGCGAAACTCTGGGAAAGCTGGGGCGTCAAACCCTCGGTCCTCATCGGCCATTCGATGGGCGAAAATGCCGCGGCCTGCGTTGCCGGAGTGATGACGCTGGAAGCCGCCGTCGGTCTCGTCCGCTTGCGCGGGCAACTCTTCGACACCGTCCCGGCGGGCGGGATGCTCTCCGTGCCCCTGTCCGAGGCAGCGCTGAAACCCTACCTCGGCGATCTCGACATCGCGTCCATCAACGCCCCGGAACTGACCGTGGTTTCCGGCTCGGACGCGGGCCTCAAGGACCTCGCCGAACGCCTGAAGGCGGACGACATCGACACCACCCGCATTGCCATCGACATCGCCGCGCATTCCAAAATGCTGGAAGGCATCCTCTCCGCCTTCCGCGCGCACCTTGCCGGAATGCAGCTGTCCCCGCCGCAGATCCCGATCATCTCCAACCGCTCGGGCCAGATCCTGACGGATGGTGAGGCGACCAGCCCCGACTACTGGGTCGCCCACTTGCGCAACACCGTGCGCTTCGCCGACGGCATGGCGACCCTTCGCCAGAAGGCGGACCGGGTCTACCTGGAGGTCGGCCCCGGCCGCGCAATGGCCTCGCTGGCCCAAGCCAACGGCGCGATGGGCGGCCAGCCGGTCCCCGCCAGCCTGCGCCACCCCGACGACACCACCTCGGACGACCGCCACTTCATCGCCACCCTCGGCCGCCTCTGGGCCTGCGGGGCCGAACCCGACCTGACCCAGCTCTGGGGCGAGGCCAAGCGCCGCCGCGTTCCCCTGCCGACCTACCCGTTTCAGCGCAGCCGCTATTTCGTCGAACGCGGCCAGCCCGCCGTCGTGACCGAGGCGGACGTGACCGCGAAACGGCACGAGTCGGTGACCGACTTCGGCTACCGCATCGGCTGGCGCGTGATGCCCGCCGACTGCCCGGTGGACGTGGAATCCGAACTCGGCACGCCGCTGACCTGGCTCGTCTTCGCCGACGAGGCCGGCCTTGCCCGCGCCGCCGTCCAGCGCCTGCGCGCCGCCAATCACCGCGTCATCACCGTCCACGCTGGCGACGCCTTCGCCCGCACTTCGGACGACACCTACACTCTCGCCCCCGAACACGGTCGTGAGGGCTACGACGCCCTCCTCGCCGACCTTGCCCTGCGCGACCTGACCCCGGCCCGCATCGCCCACTTCTGGCTGGTCACGGTCGAGGACAAGTTCCGCCCCGGCTCCTCGTTCTTCCAGCGCAATCTGGAACAGGGATTCTGGAGCCTGTTCTTCCTTGGTCAGGCCATGGGTGAGATCGGGCTGAAGCCTTTGCCCCACCTGACCGTTGTGACCTCCGGTGCCGCGCAGGTGCGGACCGAGGCGCTCCCCTATCCCGAAAAGGCCGCCGTCGCAGGCCCGGTCCGGGTGATGCCGCGCGAACTTCCCGGCTTGACGGCCAGCCTTCTGGACGTGGCCCTGCCGGAAAACCGCAAGGCCGCGATCCCGGCCGAAACCGTCTCGGCGGTGCTGGAAGAGATGCTGGCGACGCCTGCCAATACCGTGGCCGCGATCCGTGGCAGCAGGCGGCTTGAAACCCGCCTCGTCCCCGCGCCGATGCCGGAGCAGGCCGAGGTTCCCGAAGGCTCGGTCTGGGTCATCACCGGCGGCTTCGGCGGCATCGGTGTCACCGTGGCCGAACGCCTGATGCGCGACCGCCACGCGAAAATCGCCCTCATCGGCCGCAACGTCCCGGAACCGGGATCGGTCCGCGCCGGGGTCCTGTCGCGCCTCGAACGCCTTGGCCGCGTGATGGCCCTCGCTGCCGACGTCTGCAACCCCGAGGACATGCGCGCCGCCTTCGACCGCGTGAAAGCCGAGTTCGGCCCGATCTACGGCGTGGTCCATGCGGCGGGCACGGTGGATGACGCCCCGCTTCTGGGCAAGGACCCCGGCAGCGCGGACGCCGTCCTGTCGCCCAAGGTGCACGGGACAAAGCTTCTCGACACGCTCCTGCCCGACGGCAGCGTGGACCGGATCGTGCTTTTCTCCTCCACCTCGACGGTGATCACTCCGGCAGGTCAGTCCGATTACGTTGCGGCCAACGAATACCTCAACGCCTTTGCCCGTAGCCGGGCGGGGGGCATGACGAAGGTCACCGCAATCAACTGGGGCATCTGGTCCGGCATCGGCATGGCCGCCGACGCCGACGCCCGCCGCCAGGGCAAGGACGCAGGCGCGCCGCTGCCCGGTCTGCTGGTCCTGGAACGGATGCAGAAGGGCGAGGATGAAACCCGTTTTCATGCGACCCTGACCAACCGCCATTGGGTGATGGACGACCACCGCCTGCTGGACGGCACCGCCGTCCTGCCCGGCTCGGCCTACCCCGAAATCGCGGGCGAGGCTTTGGCCGCAGCAGGCGGCAAGCCAGGCTTCCAGCTCACCGACCTCACCGTCTTCCGCCCCCTGCGGCTTGAGGCTGACCTCCCGCGCGACTTCCGCGTCAGCCTGACCCGCGGCCGCGACGGCAAGCAACGGCTGCAGGCCCGCGCGCTGGAACCGCAAGGCTGGGCGCTGACTGCCGAAATGGGCGTGACAACGCTCGACACTGCGGCGGGGACCATCGACCTTGCCGCCATCGCTGCCCGCTGCCCGGACAAGGCAATGGCTCAGGGCGGCGAGAACCTGCCCTCGGCCCAGGAAGACCGCATCGCCTTTGGTCCCCGCTGGCAGGTCCTGCGGGCCACCGCACTCGGGACGGGCGAAGGTCTGGCGACGCTGACCCTGCCACCGCAGGCCGTGGTGGACACCGCCACCTGTGCGCTGCATCCCGCACTTTACGACATCGGCACGGGCTGGGGCATCGCCCTGCTGCCCAAGGTGGCCGAGGGCTTCGTCTGGGCCCCCGTCATGACCACCGCCGTCCGCGTCCACGGCGCGCTGCCTGCGGAAATCCGCAGCTGGGTGCGCCTGTCCGGTACACCGGGCGATGACGTGGCCAGCTTCGACGTGACCCTGACCGACCCTTCGGGCAAGGTTCTGGTAGAAGTCGAAGGCATCACCTTCCGCAAGGTCGCTTTCGAGGAAGCGCTCGCCAAACCCGCCGCGCCAAACCCGCGCGAAGTGGTGCGTGACGACGCCGAACGCGGCCAGTCCCCCGCCGAACAGCGCCTGGCGCAGGCCCTTGCTGGCGGGATCCGTCCGGCCGAGGGCGCCGAGGCCTTCCTTCGCGCGATTGCCGCCGAGGGCGCGCAGGTGCTGGTCTCTTCGCTCGACCTCGAAGCTCTGGTCAAGCAAAGCGCGGCACCCGCCGTCACCGAAACCGAAGGCCCGGGCTTTGCCCGGCCCGAACTCGAAAACGCCTATGTCGCGCCGCGCAACAGCGTGGAACGCACGCTGGCTGGCTTCTGGTCCGAGCTTCTCGGCGTCGCTGAAGTGGGGGTCGAAGATGACTTCTTCACCCTCGGTGGCCACTCGCTGATCGCAGTGCGCCTGTTTGCGATGATCCGCCGTCAGTGGAAGGTCGACTTCCCGATCTCGATCCTGTTCGAGGCCCCGACCATCGCCCGCTGCGCCGCCCTGATCGCCGAACGCATCGGACCCGAAGAAGAGGCCGCCGCCGCACCCGCTGCGCTGGCTGATCCGGCGGGCCCGAAGTTCACTCATCTAGTCGCCATGCACCGTGGCGAGGGCGGGACGAAGACTCCGTTCTTCCTCGTCGCCGGCATGTTCGGCAACGTGCTGAACCTGCGGCATCTCGCCAGCCTTCTTGGCACCGACCGACCCTTCTACGGCTTGCAGGCCAAAGGTCTGTTCGGCGACGACCAGCCGCACATGACCATCGAGGACGCCGCCGCCTCCTGCCTTGCCGAAATCCGGCAAGTGCAGCCCAAGGGGCCCTACCTTCTGGGTGGCTTCTCGGGCGGCGGGCTGACCGCATGGGAGATCGGCCAGATGCTGCGGGCGATGGGCGAAGAGGTGGCGCTGATGGTGCTTCTCGACACGCCACTGCCAGTGCGCCCCTTCCTGTCAAAGCCCGACAAGGCCTTGATCAAGCTGGCGGAAATCCGTGCCGGTGGCCCGCAGTTCCTGGCGGACTGGGCGCGCAGGCGCTGGGAATGGGAACGCTCGCGCCGCGCCAAGGCCGCGAACGAGCCCGACCCGACGGTCCCTTCGTTCAACAACGCCTCGATCGAGGCCGCCTTCCGCCATGCCATCGGGGTCTATCAGCTGAAGCCTTGGGTGGACGGCAAGGTCGTCCTCTACCGCCCGCCGCTGGACCGGCACTGGAAGGTCACCGGCGGCAACTGGGTCAGCTCGGCGCGGGAGTATGTCTACCACGACAATCTCTGGACTCCGTTTGCTCCGCGCCTCGACGTGGTGGAAGTCCCGGGTGACCATGACGGCATGGTGCTGGAACCCAACGTGCGCGTTCTTGCCGCACGGATGAAAGCCGCGATCCAGGCGGCAGAGGCTGGCGATTTCCGCCAACCTGATCAAAGACTTGCTGCTGAGTGATCGGAGATACCAAATGACCCTGACTGCCCTTCTGATCGGCAACGAAAGCCTGACGGTCGAATGCGGCAAGCGCTGGCTGGAGCGGGGGCATTCCCTCGCCGCCGTGGTCACGCGCGAAGCAAGGGTCGCGACCTGGGCCTCGGCAGCAGGGTTGCCGGTCATCGCCCCGGGCGCCGGTCTTGTGGACCGCACAGCCGGTCTGACGGTCGACTGGGTCCTGTCGGTGGCGAACCTCTCTGTCGTGCCCGAACCCGTTTTGCGGCTGGCACGGGCTGGCGGTGTCAACTTCCACGACGGCCCCTTGCCCGGCTATGCGGGCCTCAACGCCCCGGTCTGGGCGCTTCTGAATGGTGAGGCGACCCACGCCGTCACGTGGCACCTGATGACCAGCGGCATTGACGAGGGCGAAGTCCTGGCTGTCCGCAGCTTCGACATCGAAGCCGACGACACCGCCTTCACGCTGAACGCCCGCTGCTTCAGCGCAGCCCTCGACAGCTTTGGCGACGTGATCGCCGCGATGGAAGCCGGGGGCAATCCGCGCCAGCCGCAAGCCAAGGGCGCGCGCAAGGTGTGGATGCGAGCGGACCGTCCGTCGGCTGCGGGGCGGCTGGACTTCACGCAAACTGCATCGGCGGTTGCCCGCCGGGTCCGCGCCCTGGACCACGGCGGCTACCGCAATCCGCTGGCCGTGCCGAAAGTTGAAGCCGCGGGTCAGGTCTGGGCCGTCGGAATGGCCGAGGTCGTCGCGGGTTCGGGCAGCCCCGGCACAGTGCTTGCGCGCGACGCCGACAGCGTAACAGTCGCTTGCGCCGAGGGCGCGGTCCGCCTGTCGCGTCTGACCTGTCTCAAGGGCCTGCCCATCGACACGGCCCGCGCCGGGGCCGCCCTCGTCTCGCCGGATGCAGCGGACGCCGCCAAGCTCGATGCCGCACTCGCCCCCGCCGCCGAAGCCGAAGCGCGCCTGCGCGGGCTTCTCCTCCGGCCAGACCCGGTGCTTCCCGCTGCCGCAAACCCGGCGGCCCCCGACTGGCGGTCTATTTCGCTGACCGCACCGGGTGCCACACCTGCCCGCCTTGCCCTGGCCGCGACCCGTGCCCTTGGCCGGACCGGGGGCGACATCGCCCTTGCGTCGGGGCAGGATCTGGCCCCGGGCTATCTTCTCCCTTGGGTGCCGCTGCGCCTTGATGCCACCGGGGCGCTGCCCGACGCCGAAGCCCGCACCGGCAAGGCGTTTGACGCCGCGCGGATGGCCACCGGCCTTGCCGCCGACCTTGCCTTGCGCGAACCCGGCCTGACCGCCGTGGCTCCGCCCGGCCTCGCCCTCACCGAAGGTGACAAGCCGGTTGCGGGCAGTATCCTCACGCTGGTCGTCGGAAGCGCGACCCTCTGGCACGATGCAAACCGCCTGCCCGCCGCCGACGCGGCCCTGATTGCGGCCCGCATGACCCGGCTTCTGTCGGCCATGGCGGCGGACCCCCGGGCGGACCTGTCCAGCCTCGGCCTTCTGTCGGACAGCGAAACCCAAGTCTACGCCGGAACGCTGGCCGCAACGCAGCGCGACTATGACCGACAGATTACCCTGCCGGGTGCGATCCTGGCTCAGGCCGCCCGCACCCCCGACGCCGTTGCAGTCATCGCCGGGGAAACGCAGCTGACCTATGCCCAACTGGCTGACCGCGCGGGCCGCATCGCCAACACCCTGCGCGGGATGGGCGTGGCCAAGGGCGCGCTGGTTGGTCTTGCCTGCAGCCGAACCACCGACATGGTCGCGGGCGCACTGGGCATCCAGCTTGCCGGCGCGGCCTATGTCCCGATGGACCCCGCCTACCCGGCTGACCGCCTTGCGCTTTATGCCGAAGATTCGGGTTGCCCCGTCATCGTCACCGAAAGCGCGGTTTCCGAAGCCCTGCCAAAAGGTCCGGCCCTTCTGGTCCTCGACACCGATCCGCGCCTGGCCCTTGCGCCGTCGCAGGCCCCGCAGGACGGCCCGACCGCCGATGATCCGGCCTACGTGATCTACACCTCCGGTTCCACCGGCCGCCCCAAGGGCGTTGTCGTCGGCCATCGCAACGTGATGAACTTCTTCGCCGGCATGGACGACACGCTTGGTACCGATCCCGGCACCTGGCTTGCCGTGACCTCGCTGTCCTTCGACATCTCTGTCCTCGAGCTTTTCTGGACCTTGACCCGCGGCTTCACTGTCGTCCTTGCCGACGATTCCGCGCGCGTCCGGCCCTCGGGCGGCGGCACGATCAACCCCCGCAAGATGGAGTTCAGCGTCTACTACTGGGGCAATGATGACTTGCCCGGCCCGTCGAAATACGAGCTTCTTCTGGAGGGTGCCAAGTTCGCCGACCAGAACGGCTTTGTCGCGGTCTGGACGCCGGAACGCCACTTCCATGCCTTCGGCGGCCCCTACCCGAACCCCGCCGTCACTGGGGCTGCAGCAGCAGCGGTGACAAAAAACATCGGCGTGCGCGCGGGCAGCATCGTCGCCCCCTTGCACCATCCCGCACGGATCGCCGAGGAATGGTCGGTGATCGACAACCTGACCAACGGGCGCGCTGGCATGGCCTTTGCATCGGGCTGGCAGCCGGACGACTTTGTGCTCCGGCCCGAAAACACCCCCCCCGCCAACCGGCAAGCGCTGTTCGACGCGCTCGACCAGGTACGCCGTCTGTGGCGCGGCGAGGCGGTGGAATTCCCGCGCAAGGATGGCACTCCCTTCGCCGTAAAGACCCAGCCCCGCCCGGTCTCCAAGGAAGTCGAGGCTTGGGTCACGACTGCGGGCAACCCGGAGACTTGGCGCGAAGCCGGGAAGATGGGCGCGCATGTGCTGACCCACCTTCTGGGGCAATCCGTCACGGAAGTCGCGGACAAGGTGAAACTTTACCGCAAGGCGCTGGCAGATGCCGGACATGACCCGTCCCGCTTCAAGGTCACGCTGATGCTCCACACCTACCTTGCCGCCGACCGCGAGACGGCCCGGGAAGTGGCGCGCGAGCCGATGAAGAACTACCTGCGATCTGCTGCCGGCCTCATCAAGCAATACGCCTGGGCCTTCCCGGCCTTCAAAAAGCCGCAGGGCGTCGCAAACCCGATGGACATCGACCTCGGGAGCCTGGCCCCGGATGAGCTGGAGGCCATCCTCGACTTCGCCTTCCTGCGGTATTTCGACGACTCGGGTCTCTTCGGCACCGTGGAAGACGCCGTGAAGCGTGTCGAGGAACTGAAGGCCATCGATATCGACGAGGTCGCCTGCCTGATCGACTACGGCATCCCCACTGCGGTCGTGCTGGAAGGCCTGAAACCGGTCGCCGAGGTCCTGCGCATCACCAATTCGGGGGCGGAAGGCGATGACACGATGGCGGGGCTGATCCACCGCCACGGCGTCACGCACCTGCAATGCACGCCCTCGATGGCCCGGATGCTGGCCGAGGATGACGGTGCCCGCGCGGCACTCAAGCGGCTGAAGCGGATGCTCGTCGGCGGCGAGGCGCTGATGGGCCGTCTGGCCGGGGACATCGCGACGCTTATTGGCGCTCCGGTCCTGAACATGTATGGCCCGACCGAGACTACGATCTGGTCCTCGGTCGAGGCGACGACAGGCGCGGATGGCGTGGTCAACATCGGTCAACCCATTGCGAACACAGCGCTTTACGTCCTTGATGACACTCAGGCCCCCGTGCCCGATGGCCGCGAGGGTGAGCTTTGGATCGGCGGCGAAGGTGTGGCGCACGGCTACTTCCAGCGCCCCGACCTTACGGCCGACCGTTTCCGCCCTGACCCCTTCGCGGGAATGGGCCGGATGTATCGCACCGGCGACCTCGTGCGCAAACGCCCCGACGGCAAGCTCGACTACCTCGGCCGAGCCGACTTCCAGGTCAAGATCCGCGGCCACCGGATCGAACTGGGCGAGATCGAGACCACGCTCGAAGCCGCCTCCGGCATCCGGCAGGCCGTCGTCATCGCCCGCGAAGACAATCCGGGCGACGTGCGTCTGGTGGGCTATGTGACCGCCGATGGTACGATCGACGAACAGGCGCTGCGCCACGACCTTGGCCAGCACCTGCCCGAAGTGATGGTCCCCGCCCATATCGTGCGGCTGGAAGCCTTCCCCTTGACCCCAAACGGAAAGGTCGACCGCAAGGCGCTGCCCTCACCCTCTGCTGTTGTTGCGCCCGCCGCGCCCAAGGCCTTCGTGCCGCTGGAAGGCGGGGTGGAACAGACCATCGCCGCCGTCTGGGCCCGCGTCCTTGGCGTGCCGCAAGTCGGTCGGTCCGACAACTTCTTCACGCTTGGCGGGCATTCCCTTCTGGCGGTGCAGGCGCATCGCGAGATGAAGGTCGCGCTGAACTCTGACCGGATCGCGATCACCGACATCTTCCGCTTCCCGGTGGTGTCGGCTCTGGCCGACCATATTGCCAAACTGGTGCCCGCTGCTGCCGCGACCTCTGCCGCGCCGCCACCGCCGCAGGCCGTCACCACCGAAACGGCCGACACGCGGATGGACGCGATGGCCCGCCGCAGGGCGATGCGCGAAGCGCGGGAGAAGGCGCTGGGATGACCCAGCCGTCGCGGCTGACGCGGATCGAAACGGCCCTTGCCGCGCTGTTCCCGACAGGCGTGGCGGTCGCCGCCTGCGATCTGACCTCGGCCGACCCCGGCGCGCTTTGGCCAGATGAACGTGACGCCGTCGCAGGCGCGGTCCCGCACCGTCTGGCCGAGTTCGCTGCTGGCAGGCAGGCCGCGCGGCAGGCCCTTGCAGCACTTGGCCATCCTGAAAGCGCCCTGCCCATGGGCCCGGACCGCGCGCCCCTCTGGCCCGACGGCATCTCCGGGTCAATCGCTCACGCCGCCGGGATGGCCGTTGCCGTCGTCCGATCCGGCCCGCCCCTCGGCGTCGATCTCGAAGAGGACGCCCCCCTTTCGCCCGACCTTTGGCCGGTCATCCTGACGCCGGAAGAACAGCGAGACCTGCCCCCCGGCGAAACCGGGCGACAGGTGCGGCAGGTCTTCGCGGCAAAGGAGGCGATCTTCAAAGCGCAGGACCCCGCAACCCGGGCCATGTTCGGCTTCGATGCCGTCGCAGTGACCCTTGCAAATGGCGGTTTCAACGCCATTTTCCGGATCAGCGCCGGGGCGTTCAGCCAGGGCCAGATCATTCAAGGTCGATTGGCCCTAGTCGAGGGCGTGATACTTTCAGGGGTGGCTCGGTGACGGCAATGACGCGACGCAAGACGATCTTCGGCAGCCTTGCAGCGGCCTTTGGCGGCGGCGGGCTTTACTGGCTTCTGACGCGCGCGCCGTCTGCGGATGCTGTCCGAACCCAACTGACCGCAAAGTCTGTCGCAGCGCCACAGACACCGCTGAACGTGTTCCACCTTGGCCACAGCCTCGTCAATCGCGACATGCCCGCGATGCTGGCGCAACTCGCCCCCCAGGGCCACACCTATGACAGCCAGCTTGGCTGGGGCACCACGCTGCAGGCGCATTGGGGCGACGCCCCGATCAACGGGTTCGAGGCGGAGAACGCCCATCCGCGGTTTCGCCCGGCGCTGGAAGCCGTGCAAAGCGGTGACTACGACGCCATCGTCCTGACCGAGATGGTCGAGATCCGTGCCTCGATCCGCTACTACGACAGCCCGGTCTATCTGGCACGCTGGGTGTCAGAGGCGGTGAAGGCCCGGCCCGATGTGCGGCTTTATCTCTACGAGACCTGGCATCAGCTGGACGATCCTGAAGGCTGGCTGGAACGGATCGACCTCGACCACGAACGCTACTGGTTGTCGCGCGTCCTTGGCCCGGCTTTGGCGAACGTTCCGGACGGCACCCAGATCTTTCTGCTTCCCGCGGGCCCCGTGCTTGCGGCCTTCGTCCGCGCGGTCGAGGCGAAAGGCGGCGTGGGCAATGTCCGCGACCGAACCGACCTTTTTGCCCGGGCCGAGGATGGCACTCTGGACGTCATCCACCTGAACGATCTCGGCAACTACCTTGTGGCCCTGACGCATCATGCCGTCCTTTACCAGCAAAGCACTGTTGGCCTGCCCTATGCCCTGAAACGGGCCGATGGCAGCCCGGCCATCGCCCCTGACCCCGAGGTCGCGCGTCTGATGCAGGATGTAACCGATTCTGTGATCCGCAACCTGGGGTTGTCCGGCCACGCCGCCTGATGTGGCATATTCGCCACCTCTGACCCCAATCGCGACCGACAAGTCGCACCATTGACGCTTCCTCGGGGCTCGCGATGGATTTCCCCTTTCCGATTGCTGCAGGGGCAAATATCGTCTCTGCAATGAAGCTGCGCCCAGTCCCTCCCGGGCGCTAAGGGAGCTTATTCCATGTCCATCCTTCGCCGTCTGGCCGCCGCCCTGTTCCTTCTGCCAATTCTGGCCCTCTCCGCTTCGGCCCAGGATTACCGCGTCCGGTCGGGTGACGTCCTGCAAATCGAGGTTCTGGAAGACGCCACGTTGAACCGTAGTGCAATCGTCCTGCCCGATGGCCAGATCACCCTTCCGGTCGCTGGCACGATCCGCGTAGCGGGCCGCAGCATCGCACAGGTGCAGGAAGAAATCGCTCGCCGCCTTGCGCCCGGATTTGCTGCCGCTCCGACTGTGTTCGTGACCCTCAGCGCCTTGGCCGAACGCCCCGAGCCCGCGCCCGAGCGCACGATCAGCATCTTCATCCTTGGTGCAGCAAATGCGCCCGGCAAGGTCGAGGTCTCGCCGGGCACGACCCTGTTGCAGGCGATTGCGCAGGCCGGTGGGCTTTCGCCCTTTGCCGCCAAGAAACGCATCCAGCTGCGGCGGGCCGACAAGTCCGGCAACGAGCAGATCTATAAGTTCGACCTTGACGCCATCGAGCGCGGTGTTGCCGGTGGTGCCGCGACGCGCCTGTACGAAGGCGATGTCATTGTTGTTCCGCAGCGCAAACTGTTCGAGTAATCGACCATGTGCCGGACAGGCCAGTTCCTTGGTGGGGTCTTTACCCTGGGTGCAACGCTGTTGCCCGGCGCAAGTCTTGCGCAGGACGGCGGTGTCCTGCTGACCTTTGGCCTCGAGAACCGGCTGGAAGTCAGCCACAACGAGAGCCTCTCGATCCCTCCCGCTGGCACCGAGATCGCCAATGTGACGCTCTTGTCCTTCGGCCTGATCTCCGAAACCGCGCTTGACCGCTTGGAATTTGCGGTCACCGGCGGTGTTGTCGCGCAAAACGACGACACCGGCAGCGAGATCGATTTCGGACGGTCCGCGCTGACGTTTGCCTATCACCGCGAGGTGCCCTCTGCCGCGCTTGACCTGTCGGCGGAGTATCGTACCGACGATGTCGGCGCGTTCGGTGACGACCTCGCCGATGCTGACGAAACCGGCACCCGCAGCGATTTTGCCTTGTCGGCACGTCTGGAAACCGGACGGACCTCCAGCGTCGGCCTGGCCTTTGGTCTCGGTTACGACCAGACCGACTTCACCGATGCGACCGACCCGGACCTTGTCGACAGCAAGGAATGGCGGGGCGATCTTGCTGCGCTCCTGCGCTTTTCCGAGGTTGCCACTGGCCGCGTCGGCGTTCGCTATCGGCACCGCGAGGAAGAAGACCTCGGCACAACCACGACTGATGCCGAAACCTACTTCGTTGGGCTTGACTATGCCCTCAGCGAACGCGCGGACCTCGCTTTCGAGTTTGGCCACACCGACACCGAAACCGAAGAGTTCGGCGTCATTGAAAACACCCGTGGCCCTGACGCAAGCCTGCGTCTTTCCTACGACATGCCGGTTGGCACGGCCTTTGCGCTTCTGACCGTCGTGACCGATGCCGACGAAGGCCAGCGCGAGACGTTCGAGATCGGTCGTGATCTTGAAACGGATCGTGACACGATCTCGGCCCGCCTTGGCGTGACCCATGGTGACGAGACCGGGACCGACTTGATCGGCGCGCTGGACTGGGTCCGCGCGCTGCCCGACGGCAGCATCGGCCTGACGGTCGAACGCAGCGTTGCCTATGACGCCGATGACGACGTGGCAGTGACGGATTCCGTGTTCAGCCTGAACTGGACGAAGAACGTCAGCGAAACCTCGACGATCCTCTTCGACGTGACCTACGAACTCAGCGATTCTCCAACCGAACGCATTGAGCAGGTCACCCTCGACGCCGGTCTGAATCACATGCTGACCGAGGATTGGAGCCTTTCAAGCGGCGTTGGTTACACTGTCCGCCGTGATGCCGGTGGCCGCGCGGAATCGCCAAGTGTCTTCGTGGCAATCAGCCGGGATTTCCAGTTCCGGCCCTGACAGGGTCACTGTCTGGCGCGCACGAACAGCCCGACACAGTCGTATTTCTGGTCCGGCCCGGCAAAGGCTGACCGGGCGATCAGGCCCAGATCACGGATTGCACTGCGGCGCGGCGTGTTCCGGGCAGCGCCGTTCTCGCGCAGCCGCTGATGCACCCGGTTTTCCCAGGCCCGCCAGCCGGCCGAAAAGTGCCGCGTGTGGCCGTGATGAACTTCGGCCACGACCTCCAGGCCCGATTGCTCCATCAGGTTGCGCAGCGATCTGCCGGTGAAGAAGTGCACATGACGCGGCACGTCCAGCATCTCGGAAATCTCGGCATAAGTCTGGAAATGCAAGGCCGCACAGTTCGGCACCTCGCAATAGAAGCCACCACCGGGGGCCAGAAGCGACCGGACATTGCGCAAGGCGCGGCCCGGGTCGGCGCAATGTTCCAGCACGTGCGTCATCAGGATAATGTCGAATGTCTGCGCAGCAATCCCGGGCGGTATCGCCTCGGCGGTCCCCGCTTCAACCGTCACCCCGCGCGAGGAGGCCACTTCGCGGGCCTTTGGGTCCGGCTCTACTCCGAACAGCTGCCGTCCAGGGCCAGCCAGGGACGAGATAAAATCCCCGCCGCCGCAACCGATGTCCAGTATCCGTGAGGCATCCGGCTGCAACTGCGCCAGCCAGGCCGCATCCATCATCCGCCCCCGGTCCGTCAGATAGGCAAGCTTGACCAGCACGCGATCAATCGGGCTTGCCGGGACATCCGGGAAGTGGGACTTTCCATGCGTATAATAGGCTGCGATATCATAGGCTTCGCCTACTTCTTCCGGCGTCATCGCCCGCCGCATCATGCCGATATCGCAGGCCTTGCACCAGACAAGCCGGCCGGTATTGATCTTCCGCCCGGTCTTCACGTCAACCGGGATCTCGAGCCAGGGGTCCAACGCATCCGCAAGTGTCCCGCAGATCGGACACCGGGTTTCCGTGACAGCTACGTTCATAACGAATCGTCCTGTGCGTAGGGAAAGAAATTGCTTAAGAAAACGTAAGCAACCCTAGCACAGAACCAACTTACTGGCGAGAAACACTCCGGTTCCCGACCAGACTGCGCAGCGCATGTCCGGTCAGATCACGCAGGAAATGCGGTGGGCCGCCCGGGATCTTCGGTTGCACCAGCCGCCGCGCCCGCAGGATCAATCCGCCCGTCACATGCGCCAGCGTTGCCGCTATCGCACGCGAGGTGCCGCCCGATTTCTTGAAGTAATGCCAGCGGCTGTCGAACCAGTAGCCCGGCGTCCGTTTCCAGGTCTTCATGCCGGTCGAGACCGACCCGATATGCTCCACCCGGCTTTCCTTGACGAAATGCGTGGGCCATCCCGCCTCGGCTGCCCGGCGGCAAAGGTCGGTCTCCTCGAAGTACAGAAAGAACGTCTCGTCAAAGATGCCGACTGTCCGGACCACGTCTTCCCGCATCATCATGCTGGCACCGGCAAGCCAATCGACCGGTCCCGTCGCTTCGGGCACCCCGATCGCCACCGCCTTGTGCCGCAAAAGCCGCGAAATCGGCCCGGTCCGCGCCGCGCCCTCCAGTTCGGACGCGACCGAGGGGAAGCGGAAACAGGTCACATGCGGCTCGCCGTCCGAGCCATAGATGTAGCTGCCGACGATCCCGACCTTGGGGTGGGCTTCCAGATAGTCCAGCAGAAGCCGGATCGCATCCGGGGCCGGAAAGGCATCGGAGTTCAGGATATAGACGTAGTCCGGCCGCACGCCGCCAGGCAGACCCAACCGGATGCCAACGTTGTTCCCCGCACCGAACCCACCATTTCGGCCCGACTGCACGACGCGAAACCGGGGGCGGTCCTGCAGGGCGGCACTCATCTTCTCGAAAGACCCGTCGCCGGAATCGTTGTCGACGATGACAATCGCGCCTGCGATCCCTTTCATGGCAACCTCGGCAAACTCCGCCGCACGCAGGGTCATGTCAGCGGTACGCCAGTTCAGAAGGACCGTCAGAACGGTCGGGCCAAGGGGTTCGTCCATGGTCATTTTCCCTGCCCTCCACTGCGGGTCTTCAGCGCCTGTCCGGCCAGAGACGGCAGCACCAGCGCGCAGTCCAGATAGCGGCGGGCAAGGCGCTTGGGGTTGCTCAGCATCCGCCACAGCCATTCCATCGCGATCTTGCGCACCCAGACCGGAGCCCGGGTCTGGTGCCCGGCAATGAAGTCAAGGCCAGCGCCAATCGACAGGAACCCCAGCTGCGGATGCCGCGCAAAGCCCCGTGCGGCCAGCACTTCCTGCTTCGGCGCCCCCAGCGCCAGAAGGCAGATCCGCGCGCCCGAGGCTGCGATCTGATCCAGCATCGCATCCGCCGCCGCACCGGTCGGATCAAACCCGTAGGGCGGCGCCACGCAAGCCGCAACCTTCAGCCCCGGATAGTCCGCCCTCAGCTGATCCGCCGCCGCGCGCAGGACGGGCTCGGTCGACCCCAGAAACGCCAATGGCACCCCCAAACGCGCCGCCAGCGCCGCCACCGGAGCGATCAGTTCCGAACCCGGCACCAGTGCCACGTCGCGCCGCCCGGCAAGCCGGGACAACCAGACGATCGGATTGCCGTCCGCCACGACATGACTTTGCGCCTGGTAGGCCGCACGGAACGCAGGGTCCCGGCGCAGCTTGACCACATGGTCCAGATTCAGCGTCGCAATCGCAAAGCCATGCCCCCGGGCCAGACAGGACTCCAGGTCCGCCAGCAATGCCGCCTCGGTCGGAAAATTGACCAGCGCCAAGGCATTCAGCCCCGCCGCCCCGGAAACAGACCCACCGTCACGCAAGATCGAATTCCTTTGCCATCCTGTCGCCACAAGCCTCTGGCTTACGGTCCTGACTGACAGGCGATTGTCCATGCGCCGTCAAGCAGATAGTCTAAGACGAGTGAAGTTTGGCAGGGTTTTTCGTGACTTTCGCGCAAGAGACATTCAGTCCGGGGAACGATATTCGGCCCTCCGCGGCATTGTTGCCGGTCTCGCTGACGATCGTTGTTCCGACCTTCCGGCGCGAGGCGTACCTGCCGCCGCTCTTTGCGGCTGTCGCCACCGAACGGGCCTCGATTCCCGAAGCGGTGGATCTCGTGCTGGTCGACAATTCGCCCGAGGCTTCGGCCAGCGCTGCGGCAAGCCAGGCTCCTGATTTCGTCCGCTATGTCCATGAACCCCGTACCGGCGTCGCCCAGGCCCGCAACCGTGGCGTGGCCGAGGCGCGGGGCAGCCATGTGATCTTTCTCGATGACGACGAAACCCCGGCTCCGGGCTGGCTGGCCGCCTTTGCCGCCGCCGCCCGGCAGGGTGCCAAGGCTGCTTTCGGGGCGGTCGAACCGGTATTCGAGGCTGAACCGCCCGCCCCGCTGCGCGCGCCCCTTGACCGCATCTTCAGCCGCCGTCTTCCCGCCCCTGCCGGGTCCGAGGTCCAGCATCTCCGCGCCTATCTCGGGTCTGGAAATTCCCTCTTCGCGCGGGACACGCTTGCCCTTGTCACCCCACCCTTTGACCCCGCTTTCGATCGGGGCGGCGAGGATGTCTGGCTTTTCCGCCATCTGGTGGAAGATCACCAGATCGCGATGCTCTGGTGCCCGTCGGCGCTGGTCCATGAAATCGTCCCGCGCCACCGGGCCAGCCTTGCCTTCCTGCGGGCCCGCCGATTCAGCGATGGCCAGCTCCGCTGCCTTGTCGAAAGTGGCCAGGGCGGGCTGCGCGGGGCCGCCCGGGTCGCGCTCTGGATGGCGGTCGGGGCTGCCCAGCTTGTCGGCCACGGGCTCGCCGCCATCGTGACCCGCCAGTTTTCGCCCGCCAAGTCGACCCAGCATCAGCTGGCCGCCGTCGGGGGCGCGGGAAAGCTGCTCTGGTGGCGGCGCAGGCTTGATCGGTAGGACCCCGGAATGACCCAAGACACCAAAGACCGCCCGGTGGCCTATCTGACCGGCGACTACCCCAAGGTCTCGCACACCTTCATCCTGCGCGAGGTCCAGGCCGTCCGCGCCGCCGGCGTGCCCGTCATCACCTGCTCGATCCGGCAGCCCCCAGCCTCGGAATTCAAGGGCCGCGAAGAACAGGACGCCCGGGCCGAGACCTTCTACGTGATCGCCGCTGCCAAGAACCCCATGCGCCTGCTGAAAGCCCATGGCCGCGCGCTGGTCCGCAGCCCGGGCACTTGGGCGTCGACCCTCGCCCTTGCGATCCGGATGCGCTCGCCCGGGCTGAAGGCGTTCCTTTGGCAGCTCTTCTATTTCCTCGAAGCCGGGGTCCTGTCTGACCACCTGCGCCAGAACAACGTGCGGCACCTGCACAACCACTTCGGCAATTCCAGCTGTTCAGTTGCGGTCCTTGCCGCAAAGCTGGCGGATGTCCCCTTCAGCTTCACCGAACATGGCCCGGCGATCTTCTTCGAGGTCGACCGCTGGTCGCTGCCGGAAAAGATCGCCCGTGCGAAATTCGTGGTCGCGATCACGCATTTCTGCCGGTCGCAACTGATGCTGTTCTCGGACCCTGTCCACTGGCCCAAGATCGCCATCGTCCATTGCGGCCTTGACCCCGCACTTTACCACCGCGCCGCCCCTGCCTTCGGCAAGCGCGTGGCCTTTGTCGGCAGGCTCGACCCGGTCAAGGGCGCGCTTCTTCTGATCGAGGCGATGGCCGAGGTCCTGAAAACCCATCCCGACGCGACGCTGACCCTTGCGGGCGACGGCCCTGCCCGCGCCCCGGCCGAGGCCCGCGCCAAGGCGCTTGGCATCGCGGGATCGGCCCATTTTGCGGGTTTCATGACCCAACCCCAAGTCGCCGACCTTCTGGCCAATTCCGACATGCTGGTCCTGCCCTCCTTCGCGGAAGGCTTGCCCGTGGTCTACATGGAGGCGCTCGCCAGTCGGATTCCGGTCGTGGCCTCCCGGGTCGCGGGCGTGCAGGAACTGGTTGAGGATGGCGTAACCGGTTTCACCGTGCCGCCCGGCGATGTGGCAACGCTCGCCGACCGCATATCCCGGCTGATGTCCGATCCGGAGCTTTCCGCCCGGATGGGCGCGGCCGGTCGCCAGGCGGTGGAACGCGAACACGACATCGCCCGCGAAGGGGCCTGGCTTGCGGACCTGTTCCGCAGCGGCGGACCCGAGGGAAAGCTGCGGCCCTAAGCTCTACTTGTACTCGATCAGCCGCGCTTGCCGCCGCCGCAGCCGGTTCAGCCAGTATTGCAGGACACCAAGGGCCTCGGGCACCTTCGCAAGGGTCATGAAAAACGCGCGTTCCATGCCGTAGCGGCGGCTTAACCGCAGGACCTGCACTGGATACAGCAGGAAAAGCAGCAAGGACCACGGGCTGATCAGCGCGCCCAGAAGCGCCACCACTGGCAGAACCGCCCCCCACAAGACCGCGCGCCGGGTTTCCCCGACCCAGTGGCGTTCCGGCGGGGCGCCATGCAGCGTCGCCCCTTCAGCAAAGGCATGGCCGCCGCGCCGCGTGCGCTTCCACCACTGGCCAAGCTTCGTCATCGCCGCGTCATGCAGCGTCATCTCCTGGTCAATGCGCCAGACCTGCCATCCCGCGGCCCGCAGACGCACGCAAAGCTCGGGCTCCTCGCCCGCGATCAGGGTCGGGTCATAGCCCCCGACCGCCTGCACCGCTGTCACCCGCATCAAGGCATCGCCACCACAGGCCTTGGCTTGGCCCACCGGCGTATCCCATTCCGCATCGCACAGCCGGTTCCAGATCGACGCCTCGGGCCGAATCTCGCGTCGCCGCCCGCAGACCACCCCCACCTCGGGGTGACCGGACAGAAACGCGCTTGCTGCCGGCAACCATCCCGGCTGCAAAATGCAGTCGCCATCGACGAACTGCACGAACTCCGGCGCGCCCAACTCGACCAGCCGGGCCAATCCTGCATTCCGCGCCCGCGCTGCCGTGAATGCAACCGACATGTCCAGCGCGACAACCTCGGCCCCAGCGGCACGGGCCGCGGCGACGCTACCATCGGTCGACCCGGAATCGACATAGACCAACGGTCGCACCTCGGCTGGAAACGAGGCCAGACAGGCGACCAGCCGCGCGCCCTCGTTGCGTCCGATGATCACCGCGCCCACTGCGCCGGAAACACGGGAAGGGTCGGTCACGCCGGGACCATGGGGGCTATCGATCTCATGGCGCCACAATGCACAAAACCACAAGCCTTCCAAGGCCCGCCAGACACGGGGAATCTACCTTTCGCCCCTGCCGGACGACGACTTGGCATTTTCCTTGCGACGCAGACCGGCTAAAAGGAAAGCCAGTGATCGGTGTCCGGACGGGACCTTATGCCAAACATCTTTGCCTATCTGGTCCTGCTCAGCTCGCCGATAGCCGCAGTCGTGCTGTTTCGCTTTCTGTCGCTGGAACGCGCCCTGGTCTGGACCATCATCGGCGGCCACCTCTTGCTGCCCTCCAGCACCTTCATCAAGTTCCCGATGATTCCGACCTTTGACCGCGAGCTGATCCCGGCGGTCTCGGCCTTCGTGATGTGCATGCTCCTCGCGCCGCGGATGACCCTGTCGTTCGACGGATTCTCCCGTGCAGGGCGGCAGGTGCTGTACATCCTTTTCGCCCTTGTCGTCGTCACCCCGGTCCTCACCGTTCTCTACAACACCGAACCGATCATCGACGGGCGCATTTTCCTGCCGGGCCTGCGGCTTTACGATGCCTGGGGGCTGATCTCGGTGATCCTGGTGGCGATGATCCCGCTCTGGCTTGGCATCCGCTATCTGAACACCCCCACCGGGCACCGCGCGTTGCTGGAAGTCATCGCCATCTCTGGGCTTGTCTATTCACTTCCTGCCCTGGTGGAAATCCGGCTTTCTCCACAGCTTCACACCTGGATCTACGGCTTCTTCCCCTCGGACTTCGTCCAGCATGTCCGCGCAGGCGGATTCCGCCCCACGGTGTTCCTCAACCACGGCCTCATGCTGGGGATCTTCTTCTGCATGGCGATCATCTCTGCCACGGTCCTTTATCGCGAGGCCCGCCGCGAAGGGCGCACGGCCTATGGCTGGCTCGCCGCCGCGGCCTGGATGACGGTGGTCCTGTTCCTGTCGAAAAGCCTTGGCGCCCTGATCCTTGCGGTCCTCTTTGCCGGAACCGTCTTCATGTTCGGACGGCGGGTGCAAGTCTGGGTGGGGGTGGTCGTCGCCGTCATCGTGCTTCTCTACCCGATGCTTCGCGGAGCGGGCTGGATTCCGGTCGATACCGCCCATGATCTCGCCCTCATGGTCAGCGAAGACCGGGCGGCGTCCTTGAAGTTCCGCCTCGACAACGAAGACGCGCTTCTGGAAAGGGCGAACCTCAAGCCCGTCGCGGGCTGGGGCAGCTGGGGACGGAACTCGACGTACGACCCGGAAACCGGCGACATGACCAGCATCACCGATGGGATCTGGCTGATCTACATCGGGGTCTATGGCTGGCTTGGGTATATCGGTCGCTTCGGGCTTCTGACGGCACCCATCCTGCTATACGCCATAAAGCGCAAGTCCTTCGGGCCCTCCTACATCACCCCCGGCCTGATCATGGTGCTGTCCGCCGTGCTGGTCGACCTTCTGCCCAACGCCGGGCTCGTCAACTACGTCTGGCTCATGGCCGGGGCAGTTGCGGGCATCGTGGTGTGGCGGCCTGCGGGCACAACCCAGTTTGCGCAGGACGGGACCAGCGCAAACAGCGCGGAACTGGCCGTGCCGGGCGGCTTTCGCGCAAGCTGGCTGATGGCCGAAGAAACCGCCCCGACCGAGGGGCGCCGGACGCAGCCCGCGCAAAGGGTCCGCAGGCGATGAAAGCCTTCCCACCGCCCAACGCAGCGCCCGATCCGGCGGGTGCAGCGGAGCCGCCCCGGCGCATCGGTCTGGTCACGCCCGCCTGGCCCGGCACTGCCACGGCGAACGGCATCGCTTCGGCCGTGGCACACCTCGCCACGGGCCTGACAGCCATCGGACATGAGGTGACGATCATCGCGCACTGGAGTGACGCGCCCCATGACGATCCGCGCGTCATTGTCCTGGACGAAGAGCCGGTACCGCTTCTCGGCAGGCTCCTGTTTCGTCTGTTCCCCGACCGGGTTGTCCGCCGCGCGATGATCGCTCGTCTGACCAAGGCCACGCGCAAGGCCATCGCCCGCGACGGCATCGACGTCCTTTTGATGGAGGAAACCTTCGGCTGGGCCGGAGAGATGCGCCGCGCGCTGCCGATTCCCGTGGTCATCACCCTGCACGGCCCGCACTGGCTGCACCGCGCGATCCCGGGGCGGCCCCGGCGTGGCCCGGATGCCCGCCGCGAAAACTGGGAGGCCGCGGGCCTCCACCACATCGACGGCCTGATCGCCCCCTCGCGCTCGGTGCAGGATCAGACCGGGGTGGAATGGGGCCTGCCGAACCTTCCCACCACCGTCATCGGCAACCCCGTCGCCCTCGACAGGTCCGCCCCGCCCGCAGCCCGGCTGAAGGTGCCGCATCTTCTGTTTGTGGGCCGATTCGACCGGATCAAGGGCGGCGACCTTGTCCTTGATGCCTTCGCCCGCATCGCGGCCCGGCACCCCGACTGCCGCCTGACCTTTGTCGGCCCGGACGGCGGCCTTGCCCAACCCGACGGTTCGACCCTGCATCTGGCCGAAGCCGTGGCCCGCCTGCCCCAGCCGATCCGCGACCGGATCGAGGTTCTTGGCCGCAAGTCACGCGCCGAGGTCGAGGCGCTGCGCAGCACCCACCCGATCACGCTTATTGCCTCGCGCTATGAAACCTTTGGCGTCGCACTGATCGAGGCTATGGCCGCCGGCAGTGCCATCGTCAGCACCCGCGTCGGCGGCTGCGCCGAAGTGCTGCGCGACGGCGAGACCGGCTTTCTTGTTGCAACCGAGGATGCGCAGGCCCTCGCCGATGCCTGCCTGAAATTGCTGGACGACCCAGACCTGGCCCTGCGGCTGGGCCAGGCCGCGCAGGCCGATGTAGCGGCACGCTTCTCGCCCGAAACCATCGCGCGCGAGGTCGTTGCCTTCCTCGCGCCGATCTGCCGGAAAAGTTAGATTCCCAGCTTGCGCAGCCGGTGTCCCAGACGGCGGTAGATCACCGGCGGCAGCAGGTTCTGCATCACCTGATGCCGGGCCTCCAGCCTGTCCACCTTGTCAGCCGTGCCGGGACGCGGCTTGAACAGCGTCGTGTGCGACACCTTCGTCGAGTCCCAGGTGGCGGTGTAGTAGTACAGCGCGATCGACATCCGGGGTTCCTTGTCCGGATGGTTCACCGGCTCGGGGTTGCCGTGCCAGGTGTTCGACCCGGTGTTGAAGCAGCACATCCGGTTGAACAGCGGCACGAAGCCCGCGACCTTGGCGGTCATGTCGTCATTCCAGACCTCGAAGGACCCGCCGTATTCTTCCTTCCAGTCCTTGTTCAGGTAGATCAGGACGTTCAGCCGCCGTTCCAGGTTCAGCTTGCCCTGCCGGTTGAAGTCGGCGTGGATGTCGAGGTGACCTCCGTTCGAGACCACATGGATGCCACCGCCCGCGAAATAGGGGTCGGGGATCAGGCCGTCGATTCCGGTCAGCTCTTCCAGATAGGCCAGGAACGCCTTCGAGTTCAGAGAATGGAACAAGGCGCGGGTGTAGGGGCCCAGCCGCTCGGGCATATAGGCGGCCTTCAGCTTCTCCTGCGGCCGGTTGAAGAAGCTTTCGGCGGCAGGCAGATTCTGCAGCTCTTCCCGCACCTTTTCCAGAATCTGGGGCGGCATGAAATTATCGTAGCAGCCATAGGGATACGGCTTCCTCGAGCGATAGACCTCGGCGGCGGCCTTGCCGTATTCGCGCGCAAGGTCGGCATCGATCAGCAGCGTATCGGGATCGATGGGCAGGGTGTCAACGGACATAATAACCTCTCAGTCTTCGTCTATCAGGACTTTGTTGATACAGGCCACGCCGTCGCGCGGACCCGGGCTTGGGGAATGTCGTATTCATATCGTAGCATGTACTTCTTCGGCACCCCCTGCGACCATTCGCCGGAACACCTCGTTGCCTGCCAGAAGCTCGTCATAGCTGCCCTGGGCCAACAGGCGTCCCCGATCCATCAGGAAGATCGTGTCGCAGGTCTTCACCGTGGTCAGCCGGTGCGCGATCAGGATGATCGTCTTGTCGGCGCGGATGCGGTCGACCGCTTCCATCACCACGCGCTCGGTGATGTTGTCCAAAGCCGAAGTCGCCTCGTCCATGATCAGAAGCGTCGGATCGCGGTAGAGCGCGCGCGCGATCCCGATCCGCTGCCGCTGCCCGCCTGACAACCGCACGCCACGCTCGCCGACAAAGGTCTGATAGCCCTGCGGCAGGTCGGACACGACAAAGTCATGCAGCGCCGCGATCCGTGCGGCACGTTCGACGGCGGCCATGTCGATCTCATCCTTCGGAACACCGAAAGCGATGTTCGAGGCGATCGTCTCATCGGTCAGGAAGATCGTCTGCGGCACGTAGCCCAGCGTGCCCTGCCAGGCGCGCAGGTTTTCCGGCGTAATCGGCTGGCCGTCCACGCGGATCACCCCATCGTCCGGCGTCAGAAGCCCCAGCACCAGATCGACCAAGGTGGTCTTTCCCGCCCCCGTCCCGCCGACGATCCCGACCGTCGTGCGCGCCGGGATCACCAGATCCACGCCACGCAGCGTCGGCTTTTCGGCCTGGGCATAGGCAAAGCTGACCTTGTCCAGTTCCAGCTCACGCTCCAGCTTCAGGGGTTCCGTGCGCGTTGCATCCGCCAGCGGCAAGGCCGGGGTCGACTGAAAATCCGCGACGATGGCGTTCAGCACCGGCGTTGCCCCCCGGATCGACACCAGCCCGTGATAGATCTGCTGCAGTGAGGGCAGTAGCCGCATCGTCGAGAACGCGATGACACCTAGCGTCGGGACGATCTCGGTGACATTGCCGTCGCTTTGCAGCAGCAGAAGCAGGATCAGCGCCAGCATCGTGCCGAAGGTGATCGCCTCAAGCAAGAAGCGCGGCAGTTCCGACATCACCCCCATCGTGGCACCCGACTTTGCCGCCTTCTGTGCGGCGGCCGAGTAGGCGCGGACGTAGGTCGCCTCCAGCCCCATGACCTTGACGTCCTTGATGCCGCCTGTCGCCTCTTGCGCGACCAGAAAGCGGTTCTCGAAGGCATCCATCATGTCCTGGCCCAGCTTGTGCAGCCGCCCCCGGAAGCGCAGGTAGATCAAGCCGTAGCCCAGCCCCAGAACCCCACCAGAGAAAAGCGTGACCAAGGGATCGACCAGCAACAGGAAGAACAGAATCGCGATGACCAGCAGACCGTTGGACACCAGCCGCAGACAGGGCAGAATCACCCGGCTGACCAGTCCGTCGACCTCGTTCAGCACGTTCTTTTCCAGCTCGGCACTGTTGCGCTGCAAGAACCACGGGTAGGGCTGGCTCAGATAGGCCGCCAGAAGCCGGCTGGAAATGGTGTAGCCCCGCATCGTCGAGAAGCGGATCGTCGCGTAGGTTCCCCCCGCCTTGATCGCGAGGCCGACCATCACCACGCACAGGACAGCGATGGCCAGACCGACCTGAAAGCTGAAATCGGTCGTCAGGCCCGACATCTCGGACAGATAGGACAGAGTGCGCCCCGTCCGGATCGTTTCCGGCGCCGCAAGCACGTTCAGCAGCATCAGCACGGAAGAGATCCCGGCGATTTCGGCTGCCGCGACCAGGACCATGACCCCCGTCAAAAGCCAGAATCGCCGCCTTTCGGTCGCGTCGAACAGCGAAAACAACTTGCGAAAGGTATCGATCACGTGGCGTCCTCATGGGCTGCAGCGGCGACACCTTGCTTCTGCGGAATGACAAAAGAAAGGCAATCCTCGTTCACTTCCCAGATTGCTTCCCGGATTGCTGCCTTGATCCGGATGACATGATTGCGCCATATCGCCGCAGTGCAGCGATGAAAAGCCCGTCTGGTCGCGGCCGATCGGGTCGTTCGCAACGCCGGCCCCAGTCGCCCGCCGATGAAAGTGTTTTCTTTCAGTGGGTTATCGGAAAGTTTCCGTGCGTCCCAGCCGGATTCACCCCTGGGTTGCATCGACCCCAGTCCGCTAAACCGTTCGAAAATCCCCTGAATCGCGCCAGTCAGTTCACCCAGGAGCCGCTGAAAAGCTGCGGCGCTGCGACGAACTTTGACCAAGACAGGGCCATACTCTTGCCATGCCCGGCGAGCATCCTGATTCCAGTCTTCTCGTGGGGGTTGCACAAAATGATGGTCGGGTTTGTTTTCTTGTCCGCAGCAATTGGCTTCTTGGGGGTGGGTGCAACCATTGCCCTGTCTCTGCCGACTTGGATCATCTTGGCCGCCTACCCGGCCATTGGTAGCCTGACGCTCTTGATCTGCGCCGCGACGTGGAGCATGCGCAGCACGGTCGTTCCACAGCACGCCCACGTGCGGCAGCAGCGCGTGCACGGCTGATCCAGCTAGTCTGTTACGGTATGTGGCCGAATGCGGCCAGCAGGCGGAAACCGCCACCTTGGTGGCGAAATGCTCGGCCAAGTTTTGCCAACAGTCCGACAAAGCGTGCAAGCGTTGAGAATGATTCACTCTTCGCATCTCGACATACGCCCCAAGTAGCCTAAGCTAGCTATTGACGGGGGTCAGTAATGGCAGGACGATTTCTCCGGTCAGGGAGACTGGGATGGCACTGGGGTTGCTACTGATCGCGATGATGTGCGCTGCCAGCGTGTCAGTGACCCTTTTTGTCTATGACTTCCCGCTTTGGGCCGTCGCTTTGGCCTATCCGGTGACCGGAATGGTCGTCCTTCTGCCAGGCGTTGCATTTGTCGGCTGGATTCGGCTCCATCGACCCGAACCGCCGCTCGCCCAGCGGCTTACTTCCCAGTCGCCCGCAGCACCACACCCACAGTCGCCAGCAGGATCTTCAAATCCTTGAAGAACGACAGGTTGCGTTCGTACTCGGCGTCGAACTCGGCGCGCTGCGCGAAGGTCGACTGGTTGCGATCCGAAATCTGCCACGTCCCGGTCAGGCCCGGCCGCAGCGCATAATAGGCGCTGCCAGGGTAAAGCTCCTGCTGGTCAAGCATCATCGGGCGCGGCCCGACAAGGCTCATGTCTCCGATCAGCACGTTCCAGAGCTGCGGCAGCTCATCCAGCGAGCTTTTCCGCAAGAACTGGCCGAATTCAGTGATGCGCGGGTCGTGCGACAGCTTCTGATAAGCGTCCCATTCCCGCCGCGCGGCATCGTCGCCCTGCAGATAGTCCCGCAGACGTTCTTCCGCATTCGGAACCATCGTCCGCAGTTTCCAGAGCCGGAACGTTCTGCCGCCCAGTCCAACCCGTTCCTGCGTGAAGAACGGTGCATTCCCGGTGACTTTCAGCACAGCTGCAAGAACCAGAATGACCGGAAGGACGATCGGAAGCGCCATAAGGACAAAGCTGACATCGAGGCAGCGCTTCAGAACCCTGCGATAAAGCGGCTCCCGGCGCGCGCGCGCCCACCCGTCGCTGACAGTTGCGGGCGACCGTTCAAAGTCATGCTGTGCTATCCCAGAACGAACGTCCATCTGCAACGCCTCCGCAAGGGTGCCAATCGCTAAGCCAAATTCCGAGGACCCGGCGTTATCCCGCCGACCCAAAACTACCTGTTGCACTCGATACTCCACCTTACTCACAGTCAGTCTTCTACCATCCGGACGCTGCTACCGCAATGTGGTCCTCGGTCCGGGAGGGTAAGGAAAGTGGTTACTTCTCATTGGGTTACACGCTTAGGTTGTGCTCTTTTCGTGTTCTTCGTATGGCTCGAAACAGCCGATTAAGAACCTCCTGCGGCGCCGAGAGTTACAATTCATACCCGGGGTTGAAGCACCGCTCTGATTTTCTTCACCTTTTAATCAATGCCTTCTGAATGTCTTGGTCTGGTCACTCTACCTCCTGTTGCAGGGGGGGTCGCAAGTCAGGTTTTGCCGCCCCAATCACGCGGCCAATTGTGCCAGTTTCCGAAACGGTGAATTTTCCGTTAAAGTGATCCGGTAACCACAGTTTCCGGGCCGAGCGGCTGAAAAACCGGCACCTATCGGGTCCAGACGCTGGAATTTGATTCGAACTAGGCCGCGCTTAGCGGGCAGCGACGGCCTTGCGGCGGCGCAGGGCCACCAAAGCGACCAGGGTCGGCCCCGGCAGCTCGAGAAGCCAGTTCAGCTTGATGCCTGCGGCGGTGCTGCCCAGCAGAACGTCAACATGATGAAAGCTTGCCGCGCGGACCACCACGAACAGGCACACAAAGCCAAGGCCCAGAAGTGCGGGCCAGATCCGCCCCAGGATCCCGCGCAACAAAAGCGCCATCAGACCCAGAGCCACCACAGCTCCGGCAGCAATCAGGTAGATGAACGCCTCCTGCACGACCCGCCGCACGTCATACCAGCCGGACAGCTGGGCATGGCATCGGGCGATCATGGTCATGAGCGACTGCAGGTCCAGTTGCTTGTTGACCCCCAACGCCAGCAAGATCCCCGCAGCCCCCCACCAGAAGACCCGCTCGCGTCGGGTTCGGGGGTCAGATCCCGGCATCGACCGTGCTGCGGACGCCGCCGCAAAGGCTGCCACCAGATAAACGACCACGGTCAGCCACCCCATCGGATGATTGTCACCCAGGCCAGGGCTCCATTGCGTGAAGGCGCAGGTCAGGGTCGTCCGCATCAAGGTCTTCCGGTCAAGAACACACCGTCACCCGGCGCGACGGCCGTTCAAGTAGGACAGCGCCTTCCGCACCAGCTCGCGCCGCCAGCGCAGATGCCGACGCCGCATCGCCTCGTAATCGGCCGGAAACACGATGCGCTGGACATCGGCGGCCACGGCATCGTCGCCGGGTGCGGCACCGCCGGGCACCCAGGGCAGAAACCGCTCAGTCGCGGGCCAGACATAGCTGTCGAACCAGGTCCAGGTCCCGGTCCGCTTGTAGATCTGCGCGATCTCGTCGGCCAGTCCGGCGTCGATCGGCATCGGTTGCGTCGGCCTGCCAAGAAAACGCAGGTTGCGCTGCATCAGCGCTTCGGCTTTCGGCGCGACATAGGCGGGAACCCAAAGCTGGAAGCCCAGCTCATCCGCAAGGCTCGCAACCACACGAAAGACCTGCACATGGTCCTCGTGCCCGTATTCGCCCCAAGGCCCATGCGCGATCACGTTGCGCATCCCCGTCAGACGCGGGCGCAGCGCCTCGCGCAAGGCGCCGAACTGTGCCCGATAGCGGTCGGGATCGAAACTTTGCAGCACCCGCAGCGCCCGGTGCGGATAAAGCCCATACTCGGTCTCGCGCACCTCCGGCCAGGACGCGCTGTCGAACACGCCCGATTCCGTCATCTCCAGCCAGTCAAGCGTCGGCAGCGGAAATGCAGCCATCGCTGCACGCCGCCCGGCCGTCAGGTCCGGCGCACAGGGAAGCTCGCCATAGACCAGCACGATCCGCTCGGCCGCGCGCAGGGCCGAACAGGCCCACAGCACCTCGTCATCCGGATGGGCCATGACGATGGCCAGCTTCTGCAGGATCTCCGGCACAGGCACAGTCACCGCGGCGCGACCTTTTCGTCACTGCGGGCGTAGATGTCCTCATAGCGGATGATGTCGTCTTCACCCAGATAGGCGCCCGTCTGCACTTCGATCAGGACGACCGGCACCTTGCCCGGGTTCGCCAGCCGGTGGATCGCCCCCAAGGGCACGTAGACCGACTGGTTCTCGCTCAACAGCTTGACCTCTTCGCCCACCGTCACTTGCGCGGTGCCCGAGACGACGATCCAATGCTCGGCGCGATGGATGTGGCTTTGCAGGCTCAGCGCAGCGCCGGGCTTCACGACGATGCGCTTGACCTGGAACCGGTCGGCCAGCGCCAGCGTCTCGAACCAGCCCCAGGGCCTGTGGTCGCGCGGGAAGATTTCGGCCTGACGGACCGACCGCGCCTTCAGTTGCGCCACGGCGGTCTTTACATCCTGC
The DNA here is from genome assembly GCA_046305855.1 of Paracoccaceae bacterium. Taxonomy (GTDB): domain Bacteria; phylum Pseudomonadota; class Alphaproteobacteria; order Rhodobacterales; family Rhodobacteraceae; genus Tabrizicola. The sequence goes on along the minus strand of JBKDYO010000133.1, from coordinate 1,240 downwards.
GACCGCGACCGGTCGGCCACCAGCACCGCATCCGGCATCGCCACGACCACCACATCCTGCAAACCGATGCCCACGACATGCAAGCCATCGACCTCGGACCGCAAGAGGCTGCCCTCGCAATCAATCGCCGTCACCGGCCCTTGAGTGACCGTGCCACCCGCAACCCCGCCATTCTCACGCCAGACGGCGTTCCAGTCGCCCAGGTCCGACCATGCGGCACCCAGGGGAACCACTTCGATATTGGCTGCCTTCTCCATCACGGCATAGTCGACCGAAATGTCGCGCACCTTCTCCCACGGGGCCTCAGCCAGCCGCAGGAAATCCAGATCCCGCCGCGCGCCCGCAACCGCTTCGGTCACCGGGCCGATCAGGTCCGGCGCATGGTCGGCAAACCCCGCGATCAGCGCCTTGGCGGACATCAGGAAAATGCCCGCGTTCCACAAATAACGCCCCTCGGCCAGCATCGCCTCGGCCTTGTCCAACGGCGGCTTCTCGACAAACCGCGCGACCTTCTGCGCCTGCCCATCCACGGGGGCCGCGCCCAGCTCGATCCAGCCATAGCCGGTTTCCGGACGGTCCGGCCGGATGCCAAAGGTCACGATCTGCCCGGCCTCGGCACGCGGCACGCCCGCCGCAACCGTCGCACGGAAGGCATCGACATCGGGAATGCTGTGGTCGGTCGGCATTACCAGCATCAGCGCGTCGGGGTTTTCCGCCGCCAGATGCAGCGCCGCCGCCAGAATCGCCGGGCCGGTGTTCTTCGCCGCAGGCTCGATGATGATCGCGCCGGGCCGGATGCCGTCTGCAGCAAGCTGCTCGGCCACGATGAAGCGGAAGTCCGAATTCGTCAGCACCAGCGGGTCACCAACCCCCGGCGCGCCCTGCATCCGTCCCGCCGCCGCCTGGAACAACGTCCCTTGCCCGGCAAGGGGCACAAACTGCTTGGGAAAGCTCTTGCGCGAGACGGGCCACAGGCGGGTGCCAGACCCACCGCACAGAAGAACCGGAAAAATCTCAGGCATGACCTGAATGAACTCCAACCTATGTCCCGGCCTCTCTCGAAGCCGTCGCGAATGTCTCTTCGTAAGTCTTGGCCATATTAAGCCCAGAATCGGGCAAAGGGGATACGCAAATGCGTATCGGACGCAATCGCCCCCGTCGCTCTCCTAGCACGATTGCGACCTCAGGCCGATCCGGCGTGGCGAACTTCTTCCCATGGTTGCTCAATCGCCGCACTATA
>JBKDYO010000132.1:0-3073 GCA_046305855.1 Paracoccaceae bacterium | reverse complement strand
ACCTTGATCACCGCAACACCGCCAGCCAGCTTGGCCACGCGCTCTTGCAGCTTTTCACGGTCGTAGTCGCTGGTGGTCTCTTCGATCTGCGCGCGGATCTGCGAAACGCGGGCCTCGATCTCGGCCTTGTTGCCAGCGCCGTCGATGACGGTGGTATCATCCTTCTTGATGATGACCTTCTTGGCGCGGCCCAGCATGTCCAGCGTGACGCTTTCCAGCTTCATGCCCAGATCGTCGCTGATCACCTGACCACCGGTCAGGATCGCGATGTCCTGCAGCATGGCCTTGCGACGGTCGCCGAAGCCCGGAGCCTTGACGGCAGCGATCTTCAGGCCGCCACGCAGCTTGTTGACGACCAGCGTGGCCAGAGCCTCGCCTTCAACGTCTTCGGCGACGATGATCAGCGGACGCTGCGACTGGATCACGGCTTCCAGCAGCGGAACCATCGGCTGCAGCGACGAAAGCTTCTTCTCGTGCAGCAGGATGTAGGCGTCTTCCAGCTCGGCAATCATCTTGTCGGCGTTGGTGACGAAGTAGGGCGACAGGTAGCCGCGGTCGAACTGCATGCCTTCGACGACGGTGGTTTCCGTCTCCAGGCCCTTGTTCTCTTCGACTGTGATGACACCCTCGTTGCCGACCTTCTGCATCGCTTCCGCGATCTGACGGCCGATTTCGGTTTCGCCGTTGGCCGAGATGGTGCCGACCTGCGCAACTTCAGCCGAGTCCTTCACCGGACGTGCCATCGCCTTGATCGCCGCGACGACGTTGGTCGTGGCAAGGTCGATGCCGCGCTTCAGATCCATCGGGTTCATGCCGGCCGCAACGGCCTTCATGCCCTCCTTGATGATGGCTTGCGCCAGCACGGTCGCGGTGGTGGTGCCGTCGCCGGCCTCGTCGTTGGTGCGGGAAGCGACTTCCTTCACCATCTGTGCGCCCATGTTCTCGAACTTGTCGGCCAGTTCGATTTCCTTGGCGACGGTGACGCCGTCCTTGGTGATCCGGGGCGAGCCGAACGACTTGTCGAGGATGACGTTGCGGCCTTTCGGGCCCAGGGTCACTTTGACAGCGTCAGCAAGAATGTTCACGCCGCGCAGCATCCGGTCGCGGGCGTCGGTGTCGAATTTGACGTCTTTAGCAGCCATTTTGATAGCTCCTTGAATGGGTTACGGGGTCAGGACAAGCTCAGGCGATGATGCCGAGGATGTCGCTTTCCTTCATGATCAGCAGGTCTTCGCCGTCCAGTTTGACCTCGGTGCCCGACCACTTGCCGAACAGGACCCGATCGCCCTTCTTGACCGACGGGGCGATCAGCTCGCCCGAGTCCTTGCGTGCGCCTTCACCGACGGCGATGATTTCGCCCTCGGCGGGCTTTTCTTTGGCGGTATCGGGGATGATGAGACCGCCCTTGGTCTTGTCTTCGCCTTCGATGCGACGGACCAGAACGCGGTCATGCAATGGTTTGAAAGCCATCTGGGGTACTCCCTTGAGTTTCCAGGTTTGATCTTGATTAGCACTCAGCTTGCCCGAGTGCTAATGACGCTGAGTTAGGCAATCCCTTAGCGCGAGTCAACACCCGGCGCCCGGCTTTTCGCTTCGGTTTTTGCTTTGCCTTTTCCCGCCCGACTGCCACGATGCACCCGACCTGTCCCAATCGATGAAAAGTGCCGTATGTCCCGATTTCTGACTGCCTGTCTTTCTATCCTGCTCGCACTCGCCGCAGCCGTTCCGGCCGTGGCCCAATGCGCCGGGCGGAACCTCTTTGAAAGCATGGCCCCGGACCGCAAGGCCGAGATCAGCGCCGCCACGGCTGCGGTGCCCTTTGCCTATGGCAATTTCTGGCGGGCCACGCGCGGCGACGAGGTCATCACCATTGCCGGGACATACCATTTCGACGACCCGCGCCACGGCCCGACGATTGCGGCCCTCGCTCCGATCATCGACACGGCAACGACCGTGCTGGTCGAAGCCGGGCCCGAGGAGGAAAAGGCGCTGATGGACCTTGTCGCCAATGACCCTTCCAGAATGCTGATCACCTCCGGCCCCACGCTGTTCGAACAGCTGCCGCCCGACGTCTGGGCCCGGTTGTCCGATGCCATGTCCAAACGCGGCATCCCGTCCTTCATGGCCGCCAAGTTCCGGCCCTGGTACATTCTGGCTGTTCTGGCCGTTCCACCCTGCGCCATGGCGCAGATGACCGACCCGAAGGGCCTGGATGGACTGGTCATCGACGAGGCTCTTGCCAAGGGCAAGCCGATCCGTGCGCTTGAACCCTTCGAGACGATTTTCCAGATCTTCGACAGCATGTCCGAAGACGAGATCATGGCCATGCTGGAATCGACGCTGGCTCTCGAGGACCGCTCCGAAGACCACGCGGCCACCCTTGCCGACAGTTACTTCGCAGGGGATAGCCGTGCCATCTGGGAGCTTATGCGCTTTGTCAGCTACGACCTGCCCGGCTACACGCGGGACCAGGTGGATGCCGAATTCCGCAAGATGGAAGAGGTGCTGATGAAGGCGCGCAACCGCGCCTGGATTCCGGTCCTGACCGAGGCTGCCAAAGAAGGACCCGCTTTCGTGGCGTTCGGGGCCCTGCATCTGTCCGGCGAAGAAGGCGTTCTCGCCCTTTTGCAGGACGAGGGCTTCAATATCGAACCGCTGGAGCTGTACTGACCCGGCCACCGCAAGGCGAAGTCGCAGCGCATCTTCGACCGCACAACCAACCATGAATACGGTCAGGTTATTTCCTTGTAGGTTGCTTCAGCCGTAGCTACGCTTTCCTTCTGGGGACCATGGAGCGGCGCGTTGCAGACTGTCCCCGCCTCCAAACATCTCTTCGGCATAGTTTGCGTCACCGGCGCCACTGTCGCTTGGAGCACCTTCGGGTTCTTTACCCTCAGCGTCTCGGTCGATACCCCGACCCTTCTGGTCTGGCGCGGTATCTTCGGGGCGTTAAGCCTCCTTCTGCTGCTGGTACTTCGCGAAGGGCTTTCCGGGCTTTCCGGGTTTGGCAGACTTGGGCGGATGGGCTGGGCCTTTGGTGCCTGCGGGGGACTCGCGGGTCTGACCACCATCA